>NZ_RAWF01000076.1:0-36009 GCF_003612075.1 Corallococcus sp. CA041A | reverse complement strand
GGAGTCTGGGATTGGCGCCGGGGTGGGCCGGGGGGCAGCCGGCCTCGGTGGCGGAGCAGCAGGTGGTGAGCGCGTGTCTGGCGGCGCACGCGAACAAGTACGGCGTGCACGTGAACATCTCCGTGCTGGGGCGCGACGCGGTGGGCGGGACGATGCCGTACTCCTCGGACGAGCTGAGCACCTTCAACGAGAAGGAGGCGTGCTTCTTCGGCAACCTCTTCACGGGTGAAGGCACGTTCGCGGCGAACGACGGCGCGTACCTGGACTACGACGAGAGCACGGTGCGCACCTGCGGCCTGTCGTCCTGGAGCGACACGACGGCGTGCACGCCGATGAAGCACGTGGGCGCGTGCCGGTACTACTGCACGCTGGACGCCACGCGGACGTACTACACGCGCTGCACGTACAACGGCGTGAACTACCGGCCCATCACCACGCGCATGCTGCCCCAGGACATCTACCGCTGCGGCGACGGCGTGTGTCAGCTGACGGAGAAGTGCGGCGGCAGCAACACGGCGGACAGCTGCGCGGCGGACTGCGGCCCCTGCAAGTAGTCAGCGGGGCTTCCTCAAGTGGAGCGGGGCCGCGCGGCGTGGAGCCGGTAGCGCGTGACGAGGTCCCCCCACCAGCGGCCGATGGTCGCGACCGTGGCCGCTCCATCCTGGCCGTGGCGCACGGGGTGGTCCATGCGGATGGCGTCCCAGCCCCGGTGCTCGAGCACCACGCGGGTGCCGCCGAAGGTGGGCTCGAAGCGGACGTCGACCTCGGTGGTCTCTCCGGGGGCGAAGTTGCTCGCGCGCCATTGGAAGACGAGCCGCGCGCCGGGCTCCCAGACGAGCACGCGGCCGATTTCGTAGATGTCGTTTTCGAAGGACTCCAGCAGCCGGCCGCCGGGGCCTGGCGGTTCGAAGCGCAGGACGCCGCGAGGGTTCTGCAGGCCGCGGTAGCGCGGGCCCTTCTTCCACCAGAGGTCGGTCTCCTCGGTGAAGACCTCGAAGGCGTCCAGCGGGGACACGGCGACGAAGGTGGTGACGCGGGCGCGGTCGGCCGTCATGACTTGCGGCCTCTGGAGGGCTTCGTGCCGCGGGTGCGTTCGGCGTGGGCCTTGAAGGCGCCCAGCTGGTCACCCCAGAAGGACTCCACCTCGTCCAGCCAGCCGCGCAGGGCGGCGAAGGGCTCCGGGCGCAGCGAGTAGACGCGCACGCGGGCGTCGTCCGAGTCGATGCGCTCCTCCACGAGCCCCGTCTGGCGCAGCACGCGCAGGTGGCGCGACATGGCCGGGGGGCTCATGTCGAACGCGGCGGCCAGCTCTCCGGCGGGGTGGGGCCGGTGGCGCAGCCGGTCCACGACGCCCCGGCGCGTGGGGTCGGCGAGGGCGGCCAGGGTGCGGTCGAGCGCGGACGGGGTGGCCATGACGGGCGAACCTACTTCGGGCCGAAGACGCGCTGGGTGAACCACCAGCGGTGGCCTTCGAGGTCCTCGGCGCCGTAGGTGCGGTTGGTGCCCCAGTCGTCGCCGTAGTTCTTGGTCTCGGGCTCCATGAGGATGGCGGCGCCGGCCGCGCGAGCCTGGGCGCAGTGGGCGTCCACGTCGTCCACGTAGACCGTGAGGGTCTGCGTGTTGACGCCCCCGTGCAGCCGGGGGCTCTGGTGGAGGCCGTGGCGCCCGGAGGAGTTCACCATGATGACGCCGTCGCCGTAGGCCAGCTCCGCGTGCACGATGCTGTTGTCCGCGCCCTCCACCTTGAGGCGCGTCTGGAAACCGAACGCTCGCTCCAGCCAGTCGATGGCGGCGGGGGCGTCCACGTAGAAGAGGCTGGAGGAGATGCGCGGCCAGTCCTCGGGGATGGGCTTCATGGCGGTGACTCCGGGCGGACGAGGTTCGTTAACGTCAGGGTGAATGATTAACCCTGACGTTAACGGTCGTCAATCCGTGAGCCGCTAGAAGACGCCTGGGAGAGGCCGGTCGCGGCCGGGCATCCGGGGGGCCTGGGCGGGATCGGTGGGCGGCGCGGCTTGCGGTCCGAGGATGGCCGGCAGGGAGGCCGTGAGCCGCCCCACGTACAGCAGGCCCCGGAAGGGCTCGTTGGGCGAGGTCTCGCGCAGCTGGAGGTACGGGCTCAGGCCGGGGCGGGCGGCCACCGCCGGCGCGGGCGTGGCGCCCACGATGCCGCAGACCAGCTTGCTGTCGCGGTTCAGGTCGCAGCCCCATCGCGTGCCCTGCGCGTAGCTCATGTCCAGCACGACGAGCGAACGGTTCTCCTTCATCAGGTGCGCCATGGGGGTGAAGGACGGGTCCCACTGCGTGCCCTTCTCCATCTGCGTGTGCGTGTTGCCGGCGAGCACCACCTGGACCTCGTCCGGCTTCACGGCACGGCGCTTCGTCCAGACCTGGGCCAGGGCCGCGTCGCGCTCGCTGCCGTTCATCAGGTCCGTGTCGTAGGCCACCACCGTCACCCTCAGGCCCGCCGCACGCAGGGCCCGCATGCGGTCGATGAGTTCCATGACGGCGCGGCTGCTGCGGCCGTCCTGGTACGTACGCGTCCAGAAGCGGCCTTCCAGCAGCGCGTCCTGGTCGGCCGGGGCGCCGGGGCTGGACAGGTACGCGTTCACGCGCGCCTGCTCCGTGTCGGGGATGGACAGGCCCAGTGTCACCGCGAGCCCGGATTGGGCCGCCTGGCACACCACGTGGCCCACCACTTCCGGCACTTCGTTGGAGCCCAGCTGCTCGCCGATGAGCAGCGTGAGGCCCGGGTGCAGGAGTTCCGGCAGGCCGCGCACGGACGTGGTGCACGGGCCTTCCGCGACGGCCTCATCCTTCCAGCGCTCCAGGTAGAACTCCGGCGCGCGGACGGGGGCGGGGCGTTTGTCTTCCGCCGCGTTGCCGGCGAGGACTTCGACAGAGGGCGCGGACTCCAGCCGCAGCGTGAGGGCCTGCTCCAGGTCCAGGTCGCGGGTGCCGTGCTGGGCGCCGCGCATCATGGACAGCCGCTTGGTCATCGCGTCGTCCTGGTCGAAGTCCGCCTCCTTCACGAAGGGATTGGACACTTGCTCCCCGCGTTCCAGGTAGACCTTCCACCACACCTTCTTCCACTCAACGTCATTGCCCGCCGTCTGGTGCGTCATGCGGAAGATGCGCACGACGGACTGGCGCGGGCTCAGCGCGATACCTGTCACCAGGTAGCGCGTGTATGTGGTGTTGCGCGAGCCGGCCCGGTCGGGTTCGGACCAGGCGGTGACGAGCTGGTTGGGGTCCTCTGTTTCCTCGAAGGTGTAGCCCTGTTCCTCCAGCAGCTGGCGAGTGGCGGCGAGCGCCTCCGTCAGGGGTTTCTGGAAGACGTGCTCGTACTTGGGCAGCTCCGCTTCGGGTGCACGCTTCGAGTGGGCACAGCCGACGGACAGCAGGGTCAATGCGACGACGAGCCAACGACAATGCATTCTGTCCCCCCCGGGAGAAATGCGAAGCGCCTCGCAGTAAAGCCTATGTCGCGCCGGAAAGGACAGAGGGGCTGTCTGGACGTCAGCCTGGGCTCATCGGTTCCAGCTCCAGGTCTCCGGATCCCAGGTGGTGATGGCGGCCCCTTCCAGGACGGGATCGAGGAAGCGCTTCGCGGCTTCGGTCACTTTCTCAAGTGTGGCCCAGGGGAGTTGATTGTCCTGGGCCATGTCTGTGTAAGGCTTCTCCCAAGCGGGAGATGGGGGCGGAATCATGAGCGGTGGGGGATGGGTATCGCGGAAGGTGAAGGTCTGGTGGATGGCACTCCGCAGTCGCGAGGCATCCAGTGCGCCCGTGCTCGCCAGCAGTGGGATGTCAGGGAGGTCCTTGACGCGGGAGTTCGGGCTCCAGCGCGGCATCGTATAGGCATGCAGCTTTTCCGCGAGATGGGTTTCGATGGGATAGAGCCGCAGGCGGGGCGGAGCGATGCCGGCGAAGCCAAGCACATTTGGAGCTGTGACTTCGGCCGGTGTTCCCAGCATGGGCTCACCGAAGGCAACATCCACGTCGAAAGGGCGACTGTAGAGCTTCTGCGCGAGCCGACTTTCTACCCGAAACCGCAGTCCTTCGTACCGCATGCCCTCGTTCTGGATTCTGGAGTGCTCTTCGTTTGAGCGGACGTCGAACACGAAGAAGTCTCCGAGATCGATTCTCGCGGCATCCTGGAGTTGGATCAGCAGTCTGCCCGGGTCTCCCTGAACACGAAGGTCGATATCCTTCGTCGCTCTTGCCCGAGCGACGCGAAGCTCCAGGACGAGTCCCCCCTTGAGAGTGACCTCTGGGCCCAGCTTTGCTTCGACGCGCGCGAGGAACCGGTGGAAGACCAGCAACTCCCGTTGACGTTCAATCGGGTGCTCCCGCTTCAGGGCCTCCTTCCGGAGGTGGTCTTCCAGTGCTTGCTTGAAGGCGGCGGGCGAATCGTAGGTGCGGCTCTTCACGTACCCAGGCCTCCGAAGGGCTTCAGTGCTTCCTCCACCGCAGGGAGACTCCCGCGGACGATGCCTCGATGCAGGGCCTGCCGAGCGGCCTGACGCATCAGGTCCGGGGTCAGTGCGCTTCGCGCGCAGTCATCGAGCGTCCTGCTGGGAGACGTGACCTTGACTGAGCCGACCCAGTGGCGCTCGGAATCGAGCAGGTCGGCATGGTGGATCACGACGAGCTTCGGTACGCGCAGGCGGCGTTTCCGCCAGGACTCTGGAAGCGTCAGGTGGATCCGCGCGGGCAGGACGTCGGAGAGGTCGTAGAGCGCGAGGGCTGTCTGATGCGAGAAGGTTCCCACCTTCTCTGACCAGAGCCATACCGCGACGAGGTCCTCGTGCTCGCCCGCTGGGAAGTGCACCAGCCGGTAGATTCCTCGCTGGACTCGCGAAGCCCGGCCGATGCGCACGTAGTGGGCGAGCAGTTGGGGTGAGTAGCCCGCCTGGGCAGCTTGCTGCGTCGTGAAGAGGCCCTCCTGGGTCTCGGCCACGCGGTAGAGCTGGTCCCAGTCCGGCTTGATTGGGGGCTCCGTGCTCATGCACGAAAGTATAATTCCACTTTAGTTTCGCGCAACAAGTGACTCCTTCTGTTGCGCGAAAGTTAAACCTGGTTTTAGTTTTGTGCGGTCGCTGGCGACAGCGCAAGGGGCCCGCGTCAGCGCGACGGCGGGTACTTCTGCAGCTTCCGCTGGAGTGACCTTCGGTGGATGCCCAGCTTGCGCGCCGCTTCGGAGATGTTTCCGGCGCTGTCCGCGAGCACGCGGTGGATGTGCTCCCACTCTGCTCGCGCCAGGGACGGCGCTTGGAGCGTCTCCGGGGCGGCGACGTTGGGTGCTTCCTCCGCCCTCGCGAACGCCGCCAGGATGTCGTCCGCGTCCGCGGGCTTCGGCAGGTAGTTCACCGCGCCCAGCCGGATGGCATCCACCGTCGTGGAGATGCTGCCGTAGCCCGTCAGCACGATGACTCGCGTGGACGCGTCCACCGCCAGCAGGTCCCGCACCAGCTCCAGCCCGCTGTGCCCCGGCATGCGCAGGTCCACCACCGCGTACTCCGGTGACTCGCGCCTTGCCGCGACCATTGCCTCGTCGTGGTTGCCCGCTGTCGTCACGTCCCAGCCGCGCTCGCGGAAGGCCCTCGCCAATCGCTCGCGCAGCGTGGTGTCGTCGTCCACCATCAACAGGCTGGGACGTTGATCCACTGGAGTCGTGCTCATGCCGCCGCCTCCTTCGCGTCCGCTCCCGGCAGGCTCAGGCTCGCCGTCGTGCCTTCCCCGGACTTCGAGCGCAGCTCCAGCGCCCCGCCCAACTGCTCCGCCAACGAGCGCGCCAGGAACAGTCCCAATCCCATGCCCTCGCCCGGCGCCTTCGTGGTGAAGAACGGCTCACCCGCGCGCTGAAGCACCGCCTCTGGCATGCCCTGGCCTTCGTCGCGCACCTCCAGCCGCGCTCCCGTGCCCTGCGGCAGCACCCGCAGCTCCACACCCCTGCCCATGGGCGTCGCCTGGAGAGCGTTCTTCACCAGGCCCCGCAGCACCCGCGCCAACGCCCTCGGCGGTCCGTGGACGGGATGCGCCTTCAATGCTTCCGGCACGTCCACCTTCACGCGCTCACGGCCGGATAGCTCCGACAGCGTCTCCTCCACCAGCCGCTCCAGTGGAATGGGCTGGAAGGGTTCGCCCGTCGTCTGTCCCGCGTCCGCGGACATCTGCACCAGCACGTCCCGGCACCGGTCCACCTGCTGGCGGATGAGCCTCAAATCCTCTCTCACGGACTCGGAGGTCTGTGACGCCGCGAGCGCACGCTCCAGCTCCTTCGCCACCACCGCGATGGTGGACAGCGGCGTGGACAGCTCATGCGCCGCTCCCGCCGCCAGCGTCGCCAGCGAGGCCACCTTCTCCTGCCTCTCGTGCCTCGCCCGCGTCTGCTCCAATTCCTGCTCACGCAGCGTCAGCGCCCGTGTCACGCGCTGGATGAAATACACGATGAAGCCCGCCGCCACCGCGAACGCCACCCACATTCCGCTCAGGTGCAGTCGCATCAGCTCCGCGTGGTCCGGCCTCTCCAGCCCCGGCAGCGTCACGTCCTGCAACACGAACAGCGACCCGAACGCCAACAGCGTGAAGCCCAGCATCGCCCACGTGCGGCGCGGCGGCAGCAGCACCGTGCCCAGCGCCACGTTCACCAGGTACAGCGTCGTGAAGGGATTGTGCGTTCCGCCGCTCAATGCCAGCAGCCCTGTCAGCACCAGCGTGTCCCAGAGCATCAGCCCGAAGATGGCCGCTTCCGCCACCGGCCTCGCCTTCGCGAGCCCCGCGCGCACCGCCGCGTTCGTCACCGCCTCCACGCCCAGCAGCGCCACCAGCGCGGGCACCGGCAGCACCAGCTTCAAGCCCCACGCCGCCACCGCCACCAGCACCGCCTGCCCCACCAGCACGCCCCAGCGCAGCCTCAGCAGCCACACCAGGTTGATGCGGGCCCGGAGCGAGGGTTCGGAGGAGGGCGGCGGAGAAGACGTCATGGCGCGACGGAGGACATCGCCACGGAGCGGGCCACCGTGTCCAGCGCCGAGGCCGCCGCCCCGGGCGACTCCAGGTCCACCGTGGCGAGCCACGTGTCCCAGGCGAGCGCGAAGGTGCGCTCGGCCGCCGGCTCGTCCTCGGACAGCGTCAGCCCGTCCAACACCACGTCCACCGTGGCGATGTTGGACGTCACCAGCCGGAAGGGTTGCGGCTCACCGCCTCCCGCGGGCACCCGCGTCCCCTCCAGCCACAGCGTGTGCTCCAGCATGTCCACGCCGCTGTCCGCTCCAGGCAGGCCCTCGGCATCCGCGTCCGCGGGCTCGAAGGTGAGCCTCGCCCGGCAGTAGCGCCCCGGCGGCGGCCGCACCGTGCCCAGCGACAGCACGCTCCCGTCCGGCCGCTCCAGGCCACTGACGTGCGGCGTGCCCAGCCTCAACGGCGAACCCACCGAGTGCGCGTGCGCGGTGCCAATCGGAGACAGCGCCTTCAAGAGCCGCCACCCCAGCGCCTCCTCGCACGGCTTCAACTCCACGCTGCCCAGCGTCACGTAGCCGCGCGTCAGCGTGAGCACCTGGCCGTCCGCTCGCGTGAAGGAGCGCTCGCCTCCCGCCGCCTGTACACCTTGCGCGGTGGCCCGGTGCTCCAGGCCCAGCGTGACGGTCATGCCGTCCACGCGCTCTCCACACGCGCTCAAGGCGCACAGCAATCCCAACCATCCCAAACGCGAGGCGCGGATCATCACAGGTCGTACGCGAGCGAGAGCACCGCGATGGGCGTGGACGACACCCGGCGCAGCTGGTTGACGACAGGAATGCGCACCCCGGCCTGCACCACCACGTCCATGCCCGGGCTGAAGAGGACGTCCGGCGACGCGTACGCGATGAAGCCTCCTCCGGCCTCCTCGGGCGTGCCGTTCGTGTCCGGTGCCTTCTCCGCCCGGGTGTCCACGCCCAGCCGCACCGCCCACGTGGGGGACGGCTGGTATTGCGCCGCCACCTGCGTGCGCACCGACGCGCCCAGCCGGAAGTCGTCGCGCCCTCGCGAGGGCAGGAAGCCCAGGGCGCTCGCGAGGAACGACCAGTTGCCCCGGAAGCCCTGCCACGCCAGCCCCGCCATCGGATCCACGGAGCCGCTGCCGGGCTGCGCGTCGATGCCCAGCGTCGTGCCGTCCCTCGCGTGCAGCCGGGGGCCCGTGGGCAGCTTCACCCCTCCCACCACGCTGATCAGCTGGTCCGGCGAGAACTCCTTGTCCTTCCACACGAATGCCTTCGCCGTCACGTCGATGTCGCCCAGCCCCCAGCCGCGCTCCAGTCCCAGGCTCACGTCCTGGACCTCGCGGGCCTGGAGCGGCAGGTTCACCGCCAGCACCAGCCAGGGCCGGGGCGCGTACGCCACCGCCACGTCCATGCGCAGCTCGCGCAGCCGCTGCGCGTCCACGCCCGTCACCCCTTCCGTGTGCCCCCACGCGCGCAGCATCGTGGACAGCCGCAGCCGCCCCTCGAAGGGCTGCTCTCCTCCCATGGACGTGAGGGTGGGGTCGCCGCAGGCACAGCTCGCGCAGGCCCGGGCCGGGGCGGTGGGCACGAGGAGCAGCGCGGCGCTCAGGAGGGCCAGGGTGGGGGTTCTCAAGGCGTGGCCACCCTAGCGTCCCCCCGTCCCGGCGCAGTGCGGCGTGTTGTCGCAGCCCGCCGGTGCGTCAACCCGGGGACGCACCGGTCGTCCCCTGGCCTGGGGAGCGGGCAGGGGAGCGGGGGCCGGCTGTCCGCCCGCCCATCCGTGCCTATCTGGAGAATGACACCGACCCGTCCGCGTTGAGGGAGGACACGCCGGAGGCATGGAGGTCATTCATGGGGCTGCTCGCACCGCTGGGACGGCTGCTGTTCTCGGTCATCTTCATCACCAGCGGGCTCAATCACTTCATCCAGCTCCAGGCCCTCACGGCCTACGCCCAGGCGTCCGGGGTGCCCGACCCGCGCACGGCGGTGCTGGTGTCCGGCGGAGTGCTGGTGGTGGGGGGCCTGTGCGTCCTGCTGGGCGCCTTCGCCCGCCTGGGCGCGGCCATGCTCGCGGTGTTCCTGGTGGCGTCCGCCTTCATGGTCCATCACTTCTGGAAGATGGATGACCCCGTCCAGGCGCAGAACAACCTCATCCACTTCATGAAGAACCTCTCCATGGCGGGAGGCGCCCTGCTCATCGTCTACTTCGGGCCCGGCCCCTTCAGCCTGTCGCGCAAGAAGCGCGAGAACGCCCTGGGCGGCATGAAGCTGGGCACGCCCCTGCGCTGAACTCGCGCGGGCGCGCCCCGTGGATCAGATCGTCCCGACGTGGGCGGCCTGCTGCGTGCGCAGGGTGAAGAAGGCGACCTCCGGCGTGCTGCCCCGGCGCAGGTACGGCCCGCCGAAGCCGAAGCCCAGCCCCTGGTTCACGTACAGGTGGTTGCCATTCACGCGGTAGTGGCCGCGGATGTACGGCTGGCCCGCGCGGCGGAAGAGCGCCTCCGTGAGGCCCCGGACGATGAACTGCCCGCCGTGGGTGTGCCCGGAGAACTGCACCAGCCCCGCGTGCGCGGGCAGCTTCTCCGCGGTGGGCGGCGTGTGGGCCAGCACCAGCCGCGTGCCGGACGTGGGCGCGCCTCGGAAGGTGGCCTCCACGTCCTCCTTGCCGGTGAGCCCGTCGTCGATGCCCAGCACCGTCAGGGGCGCGCCCTTCACGTTCACCACGCGGTGCTCGTTCTGGAGCACCGTGTAGCCCAGCGCCTCGAAGGACATGCGCAGGTAGGGCGCGTCCACCCAGTGGTCGTGGTTGCCCATCACCACGAAGACGGGGCCGTTGAGCCCCTGCAGCAGCTGGCGCACGCGCGGCAGCGGCTTGGGGCTGTGCGTGACGTAGTCGCCCGTGAGGAACACCAGGTCCGGCGCGGCCTCGTTCACCGCGGCCACCGCGCGGCGGATGCGCACGTCGCTGGTCGCCTGGCCCACGTGCACGTCCGACAGCTGCGCGATGCGCAGGCCGTCATGCACCGGGTGGATGCTGTCCAGCTGGAGCAGGTGCTCGGTGAGGACGAAGTGATCCCTCCAGCGCAGGCGCCGGTCCGGCCGGAAGGGGTCGGGGCCTCGCGCCTGGAGCTCGTTGCGACCGTGGGGTTCCACCGCCTCGGAGATGGCGAGGGAGGCGGCGGCACCAGCGGCGTGACGGCGGCGGGCGAGTCTCAGGCGCATGCGTTCGGATTCCTCCGGCGGGGCGAGGCGATTGTAGAGAGCAGTCCGGGGGGCCGTGAAGCCCGGGGGCCCGGCCCGCCTGCCCCCTTGCACGAAGGCACGGGGGCGGAAGCAGAACCGAGCCTCCTTCCAGAACATTTCCCGCGCCTTCCAGGCAACCATCACCCCCCCGTGGCGCCGGGTGCGACATGCGCACCGCCCCGGCGTCAGGGTGGGAGTCCTGCTCAGTGGCCGCGCAGGACGGTCAGGCCTTCCGACGTCAGCACCAGCAGCATGCCGGAGGTGCCGGAGCCGTCGTACACGAGCTGGAGGACCTTGTTGCCGCGCACGTCCGCCACCTTCTCCACCGTCTTGGACGGGGTCAGCCGGTAGAGGCCTCCCGTGTTGGTGCCGATGAAGAGCGAGCCGTCATTGGTGGAGGCCAGCGCGTTGATGCCGCCGAGCGCCGGCACGTCCGCGCCGACGCGGGTGCCCTTCTGGAAGGGGTTGGTGGCGGAGAGGATGGTCATCTCCCACAGCCCCAGGTCCTTGCTGCCCAGGTAGTACTTCTTGTCCGTGGTCTGCTGGAAGCCGCGCCAGGAATCGAAGGTCTCCTGCGAGTTGACCTCCGGGAGGTAGGAGGACTTCACCTTCTGCGGGTTGATGCCCGCAGTGGTGGTGTCGTCCCAGTTCTCCAGCTTCGTGTCGGGCGTGACGATGCCGAAGTTCCACTCGTTCGCGATGAGCACGTCCCCGTCCGGCGAGATGCCCAGGCCGTAGGTGTAGCCGGCGTACTGGGAGCCCCGCGCGTCGAACCACACCGGGTGCCGGTGGGCGTTGTAGGTCAGGCCCCGGATGCGCGTGACGCCGTGGTTGGAGCCGAAGAAGACGTCGCCCTTGTTCGGGCCGCGCAGCACGGACGTGCAGCTGTACATGGCGCGGTCTTCGTCGAAGTGGTGGTCGTTGCTGTTGCGGATGCCCAGGCTGACGCCGTCCACCACGGTGGGGCCCGTCTGGATGAAGGGGTTGCCGTTCGCGTCCTTGTTGGCGCGGCGGGACTGGTTGATGTGGCCTTCGAGGACGACCTGGCCGCTGGCGTCCAGCTTCACCGCGTCCACGTCGCCCTGCTTGTAGAACTGGAGCCGACGCGGGCTGAACGGGAAGCAGGTGGTCTCGTTCACCGGGATTTCGCACGGCTTCGCGGTGACGATGAAGTTGGTGTGGATGTCCGGCCACTCTGGATCCACGCCCAGGTCGTCCGCGTAGTAACCCACGTAGGCGCGGCCCGCCTCGCCGCCGCAGATGACGCTGGAGGGCTGGCCCTCCGCCGCCTGACCCACGGGCCCTCCCACCCAGACCAGCTTCTGCGTGTCCGCGCGCACCACGCCGATGCGGTCGCCGTCCAGCACCCAGATGTTCTTGCCCAGGTCCACGCTGACCGACTTCACCCTGCCGATGCCGTAGCGGTCCGAATAGTTCGTCACCGGATCCGCGGGCCATGGATCCACCGTGCCCGCGTCCGTGCCGCCGTCGGTGCCGGCATCCGTGCCCGCGTCCGTCCCGGCGTCGGTGCCCGCGTCCGTCCCTGCATCCGTGCCGGCGTCGATGTCCGTGCCCGCGTCCGTCCCGGCGTCGGTGTCGCCCCCGGTCCCCGCATCCACCCCTGGCCTCGGGTCGACATTGTCCGTGTCATCAATGGGAGTCGTGGGCCCGTCGGACCCTCCGCAACCCCACGCCGACAGCACCATCGCCCCCACACACACGCCCAGCCCCAGCAGTCGTCGATTCACCATGGTCTCCCTACGCGCCACCTAAGCAAGCGGCGTACCCGCCCTGGAGATCAGGCTGTCCGTGCGGCATTCCCTGGAGAGAGGGCAATTTACTTCCCAGCCAGGGCAGCGGCCGACCCTGAAGGGGCGTAAAAAAACCGGGCCCGCTCCCCTGGTGGGAGGCGGGCCCGGTGAGAGGCATTGAAGAGCCTGTCCGACTACTTCTTGGGCTTGGGCGAGGTCGCCTTCAGCTCCAGCGCGACGGAGTCATCCCCGTCCAGCTGGAACTTCGCGCGCACCTTGGCGCCCTCCGGCAGGTCGCTCACCTTCGCCGGCTGGTCGTCCAGGGTCACCTTCGTCTTGTCGCGCACCTCCAGCTTCACCTCCGGCAGCGTGTCCTTGCGCGCCAGGGTGATGTCGTCGTCGTCCTTGGCCTTCACGGTGCCTTCCAGGTCGAAGGCGTGATTCTCCTTCCACACGCCCGTCTGCGCCGCGGCCTCCTTGGAGGTCGGCGCGCCCACGACGCTCTTCGCGGCGTCACCGATGGCGGGGCCCACCTGCTGGGCCTCGATGCCCGTGGACCGGCGGCCGTGCTGACGCGAGCTGGGCGCGCTCGGCGCAGGGTTCTCCGGGGTGCCGGTGGGTTCCTGCGCGAAGGCAGTCGTTCCCAGACACAGCACTGCCGCGATGATGAGCTTCTTCATGGTCCGCTTCCTTTCGTGGATGGGTTTCGTGTCCCCGTGCTCGATGTTCAGACGGGCAGGCAGAGCTGCTTCACGGTGGTGAGCAGCGCGGACAGGTCCAGCGGCTTGCGCAGGTAGCCCGCCACGCCCATGCCATCCACCGTGTCGCGCACGTCCAGGTCCGCGCTGGCCACCACCACCGGGATGTCCGAGCACGCGCGCTCGTGGCGCAGCGCCTCGCGGAACGCGACGCCGTCCATGCGCGGCATCATCAGGTCCAGGAGGATGAGCTGTGGCCGGGGCTCCGACGAGCGCAGCCGCTCCAGCGCCTCCAGCCCGTCCGCCGCCAGCTGCACGGCGTAGCCCTCCAGCTCCAGCGCGTCCTGGAGCGCATCCCGGATGTCCATGTCGTCGTCGACGACCAGCAACGTGTGATGGGCTTCCATCCCAATCCCCCTGCGAACCCTGGAGCGCCCACGCCGTCCCCCGAGCCGGGACGGCGGGCCTCCGC
The DNA here is from genome assembly GCF_003612075.1 of Corallococcus sp. CA041A. Taxonomy (NCBI): domain Bacteria; kingdom Pseudomonadati; phylum Myxococcota; class Myxococcia; order Myxococcales; family Myxococcaceae; genus Corallococcus; species Corallococcus sp. CA041A. The sequence goes on along the minus strand of NZ_RAWF01000076.1, from coordinate 22,859 downwards.
TTCGCCAGGACGAATCTGTGTCCGGGGGCGGGAGAGCGGAAGCTCACTATGTAGGCGGCTGCCTACCAGTGAGCACATCCCCAGCGGGGGCTCGCCTGGCGGGCTGGAGGGGGTGCTACTCGCAGCGGTCGCAGAGACCGCGCAACTGCACTTCCACGGCGCGCTGCGACACGGCGCGGGGAACTCCCCGGGCGGTGGTGAGGCGCACGGACTCTTCAGGGAGGCAGGCGACGGTGCCGCAGTCGGTGCAGGTGAAGTGGGGGTGGTTGTTGGCGTGCTCGGTGGCGCCGGCGCGCTTGAGCTCGAAGCGCCAGACGTGGTCGCCCAGGTCGGCGCGCACGACGAGGCCGGCCTCGGTGAGGTCGGTGAGGTTGCGGTAGATGGTGACGCGGTCGTAGCCCTCGCCGCCCAGCTCCTCCACCAGGTCCGCGTGGCTCATGGGGGCGGTGGCGGTCTCCAGCTTGCGCAGCACGGCCACCCGGGGGGCGGTGCTGCGCAGCCCCGCGGCGCGAATCCGGTCCTGGAACCCGGTCAGCTTCTCCTGCGCCGTGACTTTCTTGGCACCCATGGGCGGTCGAATAACACACCGCCGCGCCCACGTCCCCCCACGCCTGTGCAAACGAAGTGTACCTGTAGCCCGGTTGTACCTGTGACGCGGCAGGCCAGCGCCAGGCCTCCCTGGTCCGTGGCCTTCCAACTTCCAACACTTCCAAAGGGTTGCCTTGACTCGGAGGCCCCCGTCACCAGACTGCGCCCTTTCCACACCCTGGTGGCGGGCCGTTGGGGTCCCACCTTCCAGAACGACCTGTCGCCCGCGCTCGTCCTCCTCCTCCAGTCCCCCGATGAAGCCCACCCTGCTGCTCGTCGAAGCCCCGGGTTCCCACCGGGAGCTCCTGTCCCTGGCGTTCCAGGGGCAGGGTTGGCGGGTGCTGCTGGCGGTGGGGGTGGAGCCGCTGGTGCAGGCGCTGCGCGAGTCCCCGCCGGTGCACCTGGTGCTGGCGGCGGGGGCGCTGCTGGCCTCGGAGGCGGGGCGGTTGGACGCGCTGCGTGAGGCGCTGGCCGCGTCCGGTGCCTCCCTCTGGGTGGAGGCGCCACCGGCCGAGCAGGACGCCCTGCGGCGGTCGGGCCTGCCGGTGGCGGGGTTCCTCGCGACCGGGATGTCGCTGGGGGCTCGGGTGGAGGCGGTGCGTCAGGCCCTGCCCAGGGAGGCGCAAGGCCGCCAGGCCGCGCTGCGGGTGCTGGTGGTGGAGGACGACCCCGTCTACCGCAAGCTCCTGCAACTGGCGCTGGCGCCCTTCCGCTTCGAGCTCATGGAAGCGGAGGACGGGATGTTCGCGCTGGAGCTGGCGCGGCGGCACCCGCCGGACATCGTGCTGGCGGACGTGCTGATGCCCCGGCTGGACGGCTTCCGGCTGTGCCTGGCCCTGCGCCAGGACCCCAAGCTCGCGCGCGTGCCGGTCATCCTCACGCACGCCACCGCGCCGGACGAGCTGGACCTGCGCATGGCCGCCAACGTGGGGGCCAACGCCTTCGTGCGGCGCTCACAGGGGGATGACGAGCTGGTGGCCACGCTGCTGCGCGAGTCTCGCGCGGAGGGGCCCCTGCCCGCGCCCGTGCACGGCGAGCTGTCCACGGAGACGCACCTGTACGCGATGGTGCGCCAGCTGGAGCGGCGCGTGGGGTTGCTGGAGCAGGCCGAGCGCACCGCGCGCGAGAGCGAGGAGCGCTACCGGCTGGTGGTGTCCGGCTCCTATGACGGTGTGTGGGATTGGGACGTGCGCAACCAGCGCATGTACTGGAGCCCGCGCCTCCTGGAGATGCTGGGGCTGAAGCCGGAGGACTTCCCGGGGACGTCGGAGGCCTTCCTCGCGCGGGTGCACCCGGAGGACCGGGACCCGGTGGCGTCCGCGCTGGCGCTGCACCTGGAGCAGGGCGCGCCCTACGACGTGTCCTTCCGGCTGAAGCACGAGGCCGGGGGCTACCGCTCGTGCGTGAGCCGGGGCCGGGCCATCCGCGACACGCAGGGCCGGCCGGTGCGCATGGCGGGCATCATTGGCGACGTGACGGAGCAGCTGCGGCTGTACCGCGAGGCGCGCGAGGCGGTGCGCGTGCGGGACGAGTTCCTGGCGGTGGCCGCGCACGAATTGCGCACGCCCCTGGCCGCGCTGCGGCTGCGCGTGCAGGGCACGGCGGCGGCGCTGAAGCTCGAGCGCCAGGTGGCGCCGGAGCGGCTGGAGCGCGCGCTGGTGGCGGCGGACCGGCAGGTGCAGCGGCTGGTGGACCTGGTGGAGGGGCTGCTGGACGTGTCGCAGATGCAGGGCCACGCGCCCCGGCTGAACCTGGAGGCCGTGGACCTGGGGCAGGTGGTGCGGGACGTGGTGCTGCGCTCGGAGGAGCTGGCGTCGCGCGCGGGGTGCCTGCTGGTGGTGCGCGACGTGGCGTCCGCGGTGGGGCACTGGGACGCGCTGCGGCTGGGGCAGGTGGTGACGCACCTGCTGGTGAACGCGGTGAAGTTCGGCCCGGGCAAGCCCGTGGAGCTGGAGGTCCAGGCGGACGAGTCCACGGCCTGGCTGGTGGTGCGGGACCACGGCATCGGCATCGCGCCGGACCGGGTGGACGGCCTCTTCCGCCGCTTCGAGCGCGCCGTGCCCGCGCGCAACTACGGTGGGTTGGGGCTGGGGTTGTACCGCCTGTCTCGCATCGTGGAGGCGCACGGCGGCGAGGTGGCGGTGACGAGCACCCTGGGGCAGGGGGCGACGTTCCGGGTGCGACTGCCCCGCGCGGGGCCTCCGGTGGGCCACGCCTGACGGCCGTCCGGGCGGGCGCCACCTCTGTTGGATGATCCACATCCGGTGGACGTGAGCCGCTGTCCATCCGGGAGGAAGGACGCAACTTCCCCGCATGAAAAAGCGACCCACCGTGCTGGTGCTCAACGGGAGCGAGGATCTCATCGAGGCACTGGAGGAGGTGCTCGACGGGGTGGGCTTCCAGACGAAGGGCGTGCGCGTGCAGGACGTCATCCGCGGCCCCCTGGACTTCGCCACGCTGGTGCGGGAGACGGCGCCGGCGGTCATCGTCTACGACATCAGCGTGCCGTTCCACCTGAGCTGGCACGCGTTCCAGAAGCTGGCCGCGAATCCCGCCGCCGCGGGCATCCCCTTCGTGCTCACCACCACCAACCGCGAGGGCGCGAAGGAATACACGGGGACAGATGTCATCGAGTTGCTGTTGAAACCCTACGACATCGACCAGTTCACCCAGGCGGTGACGCTGGCGGCGAAGCGGGGGGCTGTCGAGGCAGGCGCACGGTGAAGGTGGTGCCCGCCTCCGCCGTGCTCGTCACGCTCACGGTTCCGCCGTGGGCGTGCACCACCTGACGCACGATGAAGAGGCCCAGGCCGATGCTGCGGTCCGAGCGGTCTGCCTGGTGGGGGGTGCCGCGCTCCAGGGGGGCGAAGAGGCGCGGCAGCAGCTCCGGGGAGATGGGCGCGCCCGCGTTGTGGACCTCCAGCACCACCGTGTCCACCGTCCCCAGGCTGCGCACCTGGATGGGGGCATCCGGGTCGCCGTAGGTCAGCGCGTTGCCCAGCAGGTTGCCCACCACCTGGGAGAGCCGGTCCGCATCCCATGTTCCCGCGCCGTCGCCCGCGGAGGTGACCTGGAAGACGCGTCCGGGGGCGCGCGTCTGGGCCTCCTCGACGGCGGTCTCCACCAGGGCATGGAGGTCCGCGCCCTGGAGCTTGAGGGGGAAGTCGCCGTGGCGCACCTGGGTGAAGTCGAGCAGGTCGCGGATCATCCGCACGGCCCGTTCGGTGGCGGTGCGGATGCGGTGCACGCGCTGCTGCTGTGAGTCGTTGAGACCCGCGCGCTCCAGGAGCAGCGTGGAGGACAGCAGGACGGAGGACAGCGGGCTGCGCAGGTCGTGGCTCACGATGCCGATGAGCTGCCGCTCGAAGTCGCCGCGCTGGCGTGCCTCCTGCTCCAGCTGCTTCCGGGCGGTCACGTCCCGCAGGGCGCCCACCACCTGGACGACGCGCGCGGCTTCGTCACGGACGATGAGGGCGTGCTCTTCCACTTCCCGCCAGGCGCCGTGCGCGTCGCGGAACCGGTGGCTGCCGCGCCACACGTCGCCGCCGCCTTCGATGGCTTCGCTGAAGCCGCGCTGGACGGCGGCGAGGTCCTCCGGATGGATGTGTCTCCGCCACCAGTCCAGGCGTGGCACCCGCGGGTCGTCCAGCGGGCCCAGCAGGTCCTGTCCGCCGCTGCTCCACTCCAGGATGTCTGTCTGGGGGTTCCATTCCCAGATGGCGTCCTGGGTGGCGCGAGCGGCCAGCCGGAAGCGCTGTTCACTGTTCCAGGCGCGCAGCTCCGCGGCGCGGACCTCCTCGAGCGCGCTCTCCGCGAGGGTCCGGCGGGCCTGCTCGTCGGACAGGCTCTGGCGGTGGGTGTCGAGCTCCTTCGTCACCCGGGTCTCGCGCTGGCGCTGCTGCCGGCTCCAGTGGGCCAGACCCAGGACGCGGGCGACCAGCTCCTGGGCGCGGAAGGGCTTGAAGACGTAGTCATTGGCGCCCGCGCCCAGTCCTTCGACGACGTCCTCGGGACTCTGATGGGAAGTGAGCAGTAGGACGGGGATGCGGGCCGTGGCGGGGATGCTCCGGACGAAGGCGCAGACCTCCAGGCCGGTGAGGCCAGGCGTCTCCCGGTCCAACACGAGCACGTCCGGCGGCGTCTGGATGCCAAGCGCTTCCACCAGCACGGCCCCGTCGGGGAACACGGCGACGTCACACGCGGACGCGAGCGCGGCCTGCGTGGCCCGGGCTTCGGTGGGCGAGTCCTCCAACAGCCACACGGTGGGGCGTTCCGCCGCATCAGGGCGTGTCGTGGAGTCGGAGGGCATCGGAGGATGGACGGGGTCCTAGTGCGTCCGTCGGACACAAGTCCAGTGGCGGCGGGTAGTGGCCTCATGAGGAGTGGTTGCCCGGTGGACGTCCGGTCGCGCTGCGCGCACGCGCGTGGCTCCTGTCACGACCTGTGTCGCTCCGCTTCCCGGAAGAACTGCGTGAGCGAGTGCGTCAGCAGCGACTGGCGGGATTCCATGTAGCGGCGTGCGCGGAGGAAGGGCAGCCAGACGCGCTGGCCGACACGCACCTGAGACTCTTCGGGGTTCAGTCGCGAAATCCAGGTCCCCCCCAGGCGCTTCACCAGGATGCCACCCAGATAGGCCCCCAGGGCCGGGGCGGTGTGCGAGTCGATGAGGTCTCGCTTGTATCGCTCCGGGAAGTTCTCCCGCCAGAAGTAGAAGTCGAGGTCCGTGAGGGACTCCGGTGTCGCGTCGAAGATGCTGGGCACCTGGGTATGGAGGGCGGCCACGAGGCCTTCGGTCAGGTCGGCGTAGCCGCTGTGGACCTGCGCTGGACTCGCTACGTCCGAGGGCAGGGCGGCCGGGAGCCACTCTTCCGGTTCGGGTGGCTGGAAGGCATTGAGTTCAGCGATCTTCCGCTGACGTTCACTGATGGCGACCCTGTCCACCATCCGCGAAAGCAGAGCTGCCAGGTCCGGGTGGAAGCGGGGCTCCACGGGAGCGAGTGCGGCGCTGCGCTCATGCAGGGTCCGCAGCACCGTGTCGAAGTCGAGGTCGGGCCGCAGGTGGACATGCGCGCGGGCCTGGGCCATGCGCGCTTCGTCGCTGGCGAAGTCCGCGGCGGTAGGGCGCAGCACGAGGAGGACGGAGCCATTGGGGAGCTCCTCCACGCGGTGGGCGGGTGTGGACAGCACTCGCTCGCGGCCGACGGTTTCCACCAGCTTCGGGCCGAAGATGTTCAGCCAACACACCTCATAAACCTTGTCGAAGCGGAGACGTTCAGCTTCAAGAGTCGGGACCTCCTTGGCCTTGATGGGGCTGCTCTGGCTGCTCAAGTGGTTGCGGACGCAAGAGCCGCACTGAAGTGTTACGGTGAGACGTTGAATATCCGTAGGCCTGGGCTCGAACAGACGGCGCAAATCAAAAGAGTCCGATTGATCTACGAAGAGACCTTCAAGCCATTGGAACCTGATGCCCTTGAGCGTGCCGTGAATAGAGCTGAGCGTATGGCAAAAGGAGTGGAGGTGCTGTTTCAATGAAGGCAATGAGTTCTCTTGAGCCGAAAGCAGGCGATCGCCTGCGATTCCTGCTGGACGGGGCACTTGGCCATCGAGCTGAATCGGACACCGAGCTCACGCCCTTCCTCGCAGCGCTGGAGTCTCACGCCGAAGGCTGGATGCCGGATGTTGTGAAGGGAGCGCAACGGCGAAAATACTCGCGCGCCTCCATCAAGAAAGCGTTGGAGGAGCAGCGCGATGAGCATGGAACATCCGTCGCACTTTACCGTGTACAGCCCTTGGTTGAGTTGACGCTCGATCTCGATCTTCCTCCATCAGGAAATCAGTTGAGCTGTAGCCTTGGTGTTCAGCCCCTCTCGTTGTTTTCAGAGCGAGGGCGGTGTCTCATGTTTTTAGATATGATCAGGACCTTGGCTGCGCACTACCTGGTCGACTACGCCATGGCTCATGGCATGGCGGATCGGCAGCTCGCAGGAGTTCCGTACTTCGGTCGTGATGAAAAGGCCTCGCGAAGGGATGGCTTCGACAAGATCTACGAGGTGTTCTGGCTCAATGTCTTCGGTCCCAAGCTCGTGGAAGGCGTAGGTCGCGAACGGGTGCTCTCGACGCCTGCGCACCTCGTGGAGGAACTCCCCAACGGCTCCGTCCTCCTGGTGCTGTGGCCTACCGCCGCGGACTTCGCCAGAGACGAAGCGCGAGTGGCCCAGGCCCGCGCCCATGTCCACCTTCGGCCCGACCTCGACTTCGACACGGTGCTGCGCACGCTGAGGGAGCGCAGCGCCGCACTCGTCCCCGTCGAGCCGCGCTTCCACCCGGACCTGGCACCGCTGCTCTCGCGGCTGCCGGACGCGTTCGCCATCAGCGAGCGGCAACGGAAGATCGCCGAGCTCAACGCCTTCCGGCCTCCAGCGCCGGAGGAGTGGCTCCCAGTCGCCCTGCCCTCGGACGTGGGGAATCCGGAGCGCGTCCTCACCTCCTACGGAGACCTGTCCGAAGGACTCGTGGCCGCGCTGCACACGAAGGTGCCGTCCATCATGGCCGCGACGCCCGAGTCCCTCACGGACCTGGACTTCCACTTCTGGCGGGAGAACTTTCCGGAGCGCTACAAGCGGGACCTCATCGACGGGCATACCGCCCCAGCCGTGGGGGCCTACCTGGGCGACGTGCTGGTGAAACACCTGAACGGGGAGTGGCTGCCACGGCGGAAGCTGGAGGAGTCCCAGGTGCGTGTCGGCCAGCGCGTCTGGCTGCCCTTCCTCCGCGCCCGCCGGTACATGCAGTCCCGCCAGTCGTTGCTGGACTCCTCGCTCACCCAGTTCTTCCGTGAGGCGGAGCGGCACCGGGCCTGATGGAGAGCGCTTCGCTCAACTCCACGCCAGCCGCACTAACTCTTCGCGTCCGCGTGCGGCAGCCGCACCGTGAACGTCGTGCCCGCCTCCCGCGTGGACGTCACGTCGATGGTTCCTCCGTGCGCATGCACGATGGTCCGCACGATGTAGAGCCCCAGGCCCACGCTGCGCGTCGCCGCGTCCATTCCCGGTGCCCCGCGCTGCATGGGCTGGAAGATGCGGGGCAGTACGTTGGAGGCGATGGGGGCTCCGCCGTTGTGCACCTCCAGCAGGATGCTCCCGGGCACCTCCCGCAGACGCACCGCCACCGGCGTGTCCTCCGGCGAGTACTTCAGCGCGTTGCCCAGCAGGTTGATGAGCAATTGCGTGACGCGGTCCGGATCCCAGCAGCCGCGCAGGCCCGCCTGCGGCAGTGACAACTGGAGGTCGCGCTCCGGGGCGGTCATCCGCACCTCCTCCACCACCTGACGCACCAGCGCCCCCAATTCCAGATCCTGGCACTGCACCGGGAGCCCGCCGCCCATGCGCGCCTGGGTGAAGTCCAACAGGTCGCGGATCATCCGCACCGCGCGCTCCGCGGAGTTCTGGATGCGCAGGACGGCCTTCGTCGCGCGCTCGCTCAGGTCCTCGCGCTTGAGCAGCGACGACGTGCCCAGGGTGATGGCGCTCAGCGGGTTGCGCAGGTCGTGCGACACGATGCCCACCAGGTACTGCTCGAACTCCGTGCGCTGGCGCGCCGCCTCCTCCGCCAGCTTGCGCTCCGTCACGTCCAGCCCCGTGCCCACGAACCGCAGGGGCCGTCCGTCCGGCCCGAAGTGCACGTGGCCCCGCCCGGAGAGCCATCGCTCGGCCTGGCCTGGCCTCGGGAGCCTCGCGCGGAACTCGCACGCGTACTCGCCGGAGCCTCCGGGCCGGGCGGCCTCCTCCATCGCGTGCTCCACCAGGGGCCGGTCCTCCTCCAGGACGAAGCGCATGGCCTCTTCGAGCAGCACCTCGCCTTGCGCGGGCAGGCCCAGCATGGCGCGGAAGCGCGCATCCCAGGTGCCCCGGCCCGTGGCCAGCTCGATGTCCCAGCTGCCCATGTCCGCCGCGTCCAGCGCCAGCCGCAGGCGCTCCTCGCTGGCCTTGAGCGTCCCCGCCAGGTCTTCCGCGCGCTGACGGGCCTGCACGGCTTCGGTGACCTCGTTGGCGACGACGAGGATGCCCTGGAGGCCGACCTCCGTCTCGTGCAGCGGCTGGTAGATGAGGTTGAAGTACGCTTCCTCCAGGGCTCCGCCCGCGGCCCGCGCCAGCCGCACGGGCAGTTCGTGGCCCACGTAGGGCGCCCCCGTGGTGAGCACTCCGTCCAGCAGCTCCCGGATGCCCTGGCCCTCCACCTCCGGCAGCGCTTCGAGCACGGGACGGCCCAGGACCTGGTCGCTGGTGCGGCCCCAGAGCTGGCAGACGCGGTCGTTGGCCAGCGCCACGACGTGCGCGGGCCCCCGGAGGATGGCGAGCGCGACGGGCGCCTGCCGCAAGAGCGCGTGCAACTGGCTCAGCTCCGTGTCGGCCTGGACGCGCGCGGTCCGCGCCTCCCGCAGCTGCTGTTCGTGTCCGTTCTGCGCCTCCCATCGGGAGGTGACGTCCTGCATGGCGCCCACCATGCGCACGCCCCGGCCCGCCGCGTCGCGCAGGATGACGCCCGTGTCCAGCACCCGCACGACGTCGCCCTGGCGGTTGAGGAACCGGTACTCGTCCTGCCAGCGCGCCTGCGTGCCCTGGATGGCCGCGCGGATGCCGTGCTCCACCCGCTCCCGGTCCTCCGGGTGGATGCGCGCCACCCACCACTGCGCCAGGGGGCCTATCTCCTCGGGCGCGAAGCCCAGCAGCCTGCGCGTCTCCCCGCTCCAGGCGACCTTCTGCGTGAGGAGGTTCCAATCCCAGACGGTGTCCGCGGCCGCCTGGCTGGCCAGCCGATAGCGCGTCTCCGACGCCTCCATCCGCGCGTGGGCTTCGCTCAGCCGGCCCATCAGCAGTGCGCGGTCGAGGATGCCGGAGAGGTACTCCACCAGCGTCTCCAGGAAGCGCTTGGCCCGCGGCGGCACCGGCCGGGCCTCCGCGAAGCCCACGCAGAGGACGCCCATCAGGGCGCCGTGGGGCCACAGCCGCAGGCCCAGCAGGGTGCTCCACGCACTGGCCTCCAGCCCTTCGCGTTCGAAGTCCTCCAGCCCCCGCGCCTGCGCGAGCACCAGCGGCTCCTCGGCGCGCGCCACCCGGCCCAGGAAGGACGGCCCCTGGGTGTCCGCCCACCGGCCGGCAGGCGGAACGAGGTGCAGGGTGTGCGCGGCGGGGAACAACCTCCGGCCGCCCGCGTCCACGAGGAACAGCTCCGCTCCGGCGGCCTCCATCGCTCGGGCGATGAGCTCCACCAGCGGCTTGAGCGGGCCCTGCATGTCCGTGCCGGGCTCCAGCGACCGGGGCGCCAGCGCGTCCATCTGGCGCAGGAATCGCTTCTCCCGCTGGCGATCCTCCAGCGAGTCGCCGGAGAAGAGGAACACCACGTGTTCCATGGCCTCCTCTATCTGCTGGAAGAGGCACTGAAGGTCCGAGGCGTCGGGCTTGCGCTCCGGCTGGGCGTCCTCCCAGAGCTGGGGGATGAGCCGCCCCAGGAGCGTGTATTCCTCCGTCGCGTCCTCCTGCGTGGCGCCCACGCGCAGCCGCAGGTTGATGTGGGCCTCCTCCAGGCGCGCCCGCGTCTCCAACCGCTCCGGCGTGGGGCCGTGCCGGCAGATGGCCGCGACCGAATGGAGGTATTCCGGGACCGTGGAGATGAGCTCCGAAGGCTTCAGTCCCTGCGTGCTCTCCAGCCCGCGCGCCGCCTCCGAGAAGCGCCGCACCAGGGCGTCCAGGTTGGCTTCGATGAAGTCCGCGATGAGATTCATGGGCCCGTAGAGAAGGGGGTAGGGGCTCGTGTCTCCCGGTGCAACCGACCCGCCTGGTTTCCCTCGTGATTCCCGACAGGCGGACGGGCGGGGGCCTGCCCCGCGTGAAATCACCGCACGCCGTGAGGGGCAGGGAGGCACGTCTTCCTTGGCGCTCGTAGCAATACCTGCGTAGGCTGCCGTCCGTGAGCAGCACCCCCTCGCGTTCCATCATCCTCATCGTTGACGACGAACCGGACCTGCGCGAGGTCGTGGCGGAGCTGCTGGAGATGGAGGACTACACGGTGCTCCAGGCCGCCAATGGCCAGGCAGCCCTGGACGTCCTCGCCGCCAACAACGACCAGCCCTGCCTGGTGCTGCTGGACCTGATGATGCCGGTGATGGACGGCCACGAGTTCCTCCACCGGCTGCGGGAGGACGCGCGCTACCGCGAGCTGCCCGTGCTGATGCTCACCGCCCACTTCTCCGCCAAGGCCCCGCCGGGCACGGTGGGCCTGCTGCGCAAGCCCGTGGACATCCCGGAGCTGCTGTCCATGGTGGCGCGGCACTGCCCCGCCGCCGCCTGAGCGCACGGCATCACGCCGTCGCGGTGTGCACCGCGATGGCGTCCAGCAGCGCCTCCAGCTTCACCGGCTTGCCCAGCCGTCCGGCCACGCCATGCGGCAAGGGCAGGGTGGGGTGCGCCGTGAGCACCAGCACCTGCATGAGCGCGAGCGCGCCCGTGCCGCGCAGGTGTTCGATGAAGGCGTGGCCGTCCATCACCGGCATCACCAGGTCCAGCAGGACGAGGGCGGGCATCCGCTCCTGCTCCGCCAGCAGGTTGAGCGCGTCCTGGCCGTTCATCGCCGTGAGGACGCGGTAGCCCTCCGACTCCAGGATTTCGCGCAGCGCCTCGCGGACGTCCTCGTTGTTCTCGACGAGGAGCAGGGTGGTGCGGTGTTGCGGAGTGGACACGCATGCACGGTAGGGCACGGGTGCCAGCGTTTCCAGGGGGCTCGTGGGCCTGGACGGCCGGGAGGCGCGGGAGCGGGGTGGCGTGCGCCCTCCGGGATTCATGCGCCGGCCCGGGGCAGCGTCAGGGTGAAGACCGTCCGCTGCGCGTCCGACGTCACGGTGAGCGTGCCCCGGTGGCCTCGGACAATCTGGTCGGAGATGAAGAGGCCCAGGCCCAGGCCCGACGGAACGTGGGCGCCGGTGCGCGCGCGCTGGAAGGGGTGGAACAAGGTCTCCAGCTCCGCCGGGGCGATGGTCTCTCCCGGGTTGCTCACCCGCGCGATGACCTGCTCCGGCTCGCTCACGAGCGTCAGCTCCACGGCGGCGTCCGGGGGGCTGTACTGGAGCGCGTTGCCCACCAGGTTGCTCAGCACCTGCGCCAGCCGGTCCGCGTCCCAGTTCCCCGTGAGGGGACCCGTGGACGTCACCTTCACGGTGCGGTGGGGGTGCACCAGCTCCAGCTCCTCCACCACCTGGCGCGCCACCTGGCCCAGGTCCGTGGCGGCCGGGTTCAGGGGGATGCCGCTGCCCAGCCGGCTGCGGGTGAAGTCCAGCAGCTCGGTGATCATCCGCGTCATCCGGTCCGTGCTGTTGATGATGCGGCTGGCGGTGCGCTCCAGCGCGGGGGGCAGTTGCTCGCTGGCGACGAGGAAGCTGGCGCCCATGCGGATGGAGCTGAGGGGGTTGCGCAGGTCGTGGCCCACGATGCCCAGGAAGCGCTCGCGGAACTCCGCGGACGCGCGCAGCTCCGCCTCCGCCTGCTTGTGCCGGGTGACGTCCACCAGCACGCTGCCCACGCCCACCACCTCACCCCGGGCCGTGCGCACCGGGTGGTAGCTGGCCATCACGTACAGCTCGCCGTGGGGGACGCCCGGGTGCTCCAGCGTGAAGCCCAGCTCCTCCACGGGCTCGCCCGTCTCCAGGACACGGCGGAGGAGGGGCTCCAGCCGCGAGGCGAAGCGGGGCAGGACCTCCACCAGCGTCCGGCCCGGGTAGGCATCCACGGACAAGCCGTCCAGCTTCGCCATGCGCGCGTTGACGCGCACGAAGCGCAGGTCCCGGTCCAACAGCGACAGCCCCACGGGCGAGGACGTGAGCAGCGCGTCCAGTTGCGCGAACACCTCCGCCTTCTCCTCGCTCGAGCGCCGCACGTCGTCCGCCAGCCGCTTGGTGCGCGCGAGCGCGTCCACCCGCGCGCGCACCTCCTCCGTGCGGAAGGGCTTGGCCACGTAGTCGTTGGCGCCCGCGCGCAGGCCCTGCACCAGGTCCTCCGGCCGGCCGTGCGCGGTGAGCAGCAGGACCGGCAGGGCCTGGGTCTCCCGCTGTCCGCGCAGGAACTGACAGACCTCGGGACCGGACATTCCCGGCATCTCCCAATCCAACACCACCACGTCCGGTGCCCGCCCGGCGTGCAGCCTTTCGAGCATCGCGGCGCCGTCAGGGAACGTCTCCACCTGGAAGCCCGTTCCCAGCGCGGTCTTGATGAAGCGCGCCTCGCTGGCGCTGTCGTCCACCACCCAGACGCAAGGTGCGTGCTCCAGGGGGAGTGGAGGCGGGCCCGGCGGGTGGGGGAAGGAGGCGTCGGGCGGAGGAGGCGGGCGCATGGTTGAAATTCGGTCCCCGGTGCGGAAAAACAGGAGGGCGCAGGGTGCCGGATGTGCGGGCGGTCGTGGCGCTTCGTCGCCCGCCGTGGCACATCGTCCAAGGCGGGCGTGGACCAGCCAACGTTCAACGCGCGCCGGATGACTCATTTCTTTCAGCGGATCGGAATCGATCTAGCTTGGCCGGTCGTTTCCAGAGGACGCCATGCCCGAGGTACTCGTCGTCGATGACAGCAAGGTGATGCGCGACATGGTGGTCGCCTGCCTGCGGCCCTATCCGGAGAGCCACTTCACCCAGGCGTCCAGCGGGTTGGAGGCCATCGAGCAGCTGTCGCTCAAGCCGTACGACCTGCTCGTGCTGGACCTCAACATGCCGGACATCGGTGGCATCGAGGTGGTGGAGTTCGTGCGCGGACAGGACCACCTGCGCAACCTGCCCATCATCATCGTCACCACGCGTGGCGACGAGGCGTCCCGTGAGCGCGCGTTGCAGGCCGGCGCGGACCGCTTCATGACCAAGCCCTTCACGCCGGACTCCATCCAGGGCGCCGCCCGGGCCCTTCTGGAGAAGACCCCGGCCGAGGCGCCGCGCGGGTGACGGGAACCGGGGAGTTCGCGGAGTTCCTCCCCGCGTACCTGGCGGAGGCGGATGAGCTGCTTGCCTCCGCGCAGAAGGACCTGCTCGCGGTGGAGGAGGCCGTTCGCAAGGGGCAGGCCCAGCCCCGCGCGGTGCGCGAGTTGTTCCGCGCGCTGCACACGCTCAAGGGCCTGTCCGCCATGGTGGACGTGGAGCCCGTCGTCTCCGTGGCGCACTGGATGGAGGCGTCGCTGCGGCTGGCGGATCAGGCCGGCGGCCGGCTGCCCGAGTCCAGCGTGGAGCCGCTGGTGGAGGGCTTGCGCGCCATCGAGCTGCGCGTGCGGCAGCTGGGCGCCGGGAAGACGGCGTCGCCCGCGCCCGCGAACCTGCTGGAGCGGCTGGAGGCGCTGGGGCCGCAGGTGCGGGACGCGGCCCCCAAGCGGTCCCGGCCCGTGAAGCTGGACGCGGAGGCCGCGTTCGCCTCCCGCCTGACCCCGTCCGAGCGCGAGCAGCTGGAGGGCGGGCTCGCCGGAGGCCAGCGCGCGCTGCGGCTGGACTTCGTGCCGTCGTCGGAGCGCGCCGCGAAGGGCTTCAACATCAACACCGTGCGCGAGCGCATGGCGAAGCTCGCGGACATCGTGAAGGTCCTGCCCCTGTCCGGCGCCGCCGCGGGGGGCGCGTCGCTCGCGTTCGCGCTGCTGCTGATCACTCGCGCGGAGGACGCCGTGCTGCTGGACGCCGTGGGCGGTGCTCCCGCCACGGTGCGCTCGCTGGAGGCCGCCGGACCCGCCGAGCCGGCGCCCGAGGACGGGGTCCCGGTTGGCGCGGCGGGCGCGCCCGGTCCCGCAGTCCTCGAGGAGGAGCTGGACGAGCCGGAGGTGCGCCGGGGTGGTGGCCTGCTGCGCGTGGAGGTGTCCCGGCTGGACGAGGCCATGGAGTGGCTGGCGGCGCTCGTGGTCAACCGCTCGCGGCTGACGCGCGCGGTGGCGGCGCTCACCCAGGCGGGCGCGCCCACGCGGGAAATCACCGCCATCCTCCAGGAGAACGGCCGGCAGCTGCGCGACCTGCGCTCGGCCATCCTGCGGCTGCGCATGGTGCGCGTGGGTGACGTGCTGGAGCGGCTGCCCCTGCTGGTGCGCGGCCTGCGCCGGGCCACGGGCAAGGCGGTGCGGCTGGAGCTGGACGTGGGCGACGCGGAGCTGGACAAGGCGGTGGCGGACCGGCTGCTGCCCGCGCTGGTGCACCTGGTGCGCAACGCCGTGGACCACGCGCTGGAGTCCCCCGAGGAGCGCCAGGCCGCGGGCAAGGCCCAGGAAGGGCTGGTGCGCCTCAGCTGCCATGCGCGCGCCAGCGGCCAGCTGGAGCTCACCCTGCGCGACGATGGACGCGGCGTGGACGCGAAGGCGGTGGCGAAGGCGGCGAACGCCCCCGTGCCGGACTCCGCGGACGCGCTGCTGGACCTCTTGTGCCGGCCCGGCCTGTCCACGCGCCAGGAGGCCACGCGCACCAGCGGCCGGGGCATGGGCATGGACATCGTGCGCCGCATCGTCGTGGAGCAGCTGGGCGGCGAGCTGCTCATGGACACGCGCAAGGGCGTGGGCACCACCTTCACCCTGAGCGTCCCCCTGACGGTGACGCTGATGGACGCCATCGTCTTCGAGTGCGCGGGCCGCCGGTACGCGGTCGCGGTGGGCACCGTGGAGGAGCTCATCGACGTGGCGGGCGTGGTGCGCCCCGCGGGCGCGGACGGCATCGGGCTGGTGCAGCGCCGGGGCGCGGCGGTGCCGCTGGTGTCGCTGGTGTCGCTGCTGGACGCGACCGGGGACGCCAGCGCGGCGGGCCAGGGCGCCAAGGCGCTCATCGTGCGCCAGCGCGGGGAGCCGGTGGCCTTCGCGGTGGACCGGCTCGTGGGACAGCAGGAGATCGTCCTGCGGCCGTTGGAGGATCCGCTCGTGCGCGTGCCTGGCGTGGCCGGCGCCACGGACCTGGGTGACGGCCAGCCCACGCTGGTGCTGGACCTGGGCGCGTTGGGCGCGGCGCGCGCGGGCCGCCGCAAGCGTGCGACCAGGGCAGGGGAGTGGGTGTCATGAACGTGCTGCACGTGCTGTTCAAGGTGGACGGGACCGAATACGCGATGCCCGCGGCGGACGTGGTGCAGATGGAGTCCTTCACCGGCGCGACGCCGGTGCCCGGGGCGCCCGCGCACGTGGCCGGCCTGGTGCAGGTGCGCGGCCGGGTCATCCCGGTGGTGGACGCGCGCGCCCGCTTCGGGCTGCCGGCGGGGACGCAGTCCCTGGATTCACGGGTGGTTGTGGGGCAGCTGGGCGAGCGCACCGTGGGGCTGCTCGTGGACAGCGCCCGCGAAGTGCTGAAGCTGGACCCCCGCACCATCCAGCCGCCCCCACCCATGGTGGTGGAGGGCGCGAAGGGGTTCGTGAAGGCCGTGGCGCAAGTGGGCCCCCGGCTGGTGATGCTTATCGATTTCCCCCGGGTGGTGGGGGAGGAGGCGGCGGATGTCGACGGACAACGGTAACAGCGTGCGCAAGCTGGAGGACGCTCGCGCGCTGGCGGAGCGCGCCTCGCTCCAGGTGGCGGAAGGCGTGGGGCTGGTGAAGTCCACCGAGCAGCTGGCGACGCGGCTCGCGTCCGCGGGCAACGACCAGGCGGCGGCGGGCGAGCAGGTGCGGATCGCCATCGAGTCCGTGGCCGCGCAGGTGGAGCAGACGAGCACCGCCGTGCAGTCGCTGGTGCGCAGCCAGCTGTCCGCGGGCGAAGCGGCGAAGGGCGTGCAGCAGGAGGCGGAGACCAACGCGGCCACGATGCAGGAGGTGACGGCGTCGGTGTCCGGCGTGCGCAAGGACGCGGGCTCGCTCGCCTCCAGCGCGGACGTGACGGCCTCCACGCTGGAGGAGGTGGCGCGCTCGGTGAAGGGCGTGAGCGCCAACGCGGAGGACCTGGCCGCTTCCAGCGAGGAGTTGCTGGCGAGCATGCAGGAGATGACCGCCACGGTGGAGGACCTGGTGTCGCGCAACCAGACCAGCGCCGCCACCACGGAGGAGGTCGCCGCCACCATTGAAGAGATGTCCAAGGGCATCACCCGGCTGGCCGCGGACGCGCAGGGCGTGGGCGAGCGCATGGGCCAGGTGTCCGGCGCCGTGGTGTCCCTGGGCAAGACGCTCCAGGACGTGGTGCGCGACGCGGCCGCCATGGCCTCCAGCGTGGAGGATACGGCCGCCACGTCGGAGCAGGTGGCCCGCAGCGTGCGCGGCGTCGCCGAGCACACGCGCACCCTGGAGGCGAGCGCCGTCACCACCGCGTCCACCGTGCAGGAGGTGGCCGCCAGCGTGGAGGAGGTGGCCGCCACCGCGGAGAAGAACGCCGCCGTGGTGGACGCCAACGCGGCCACCATCGAGCAGCTGTCCCGCTCCGCCCAGGCGGTGGCCCGCGGGGCGGAGAGCATCAACGGCCTGGCGTCCACCAGCGCCACCGCGTCCTCGCAGCTGGAGTCCTCCACGCGCCGCGCGGCGCAGCTGACGGAGGAGGCGCGGCTGGCCGCGGAGCGCGTGGGCACGAGCGCGCGCGAGGGCGGCGCCACGGTGGGGCGCTCCATCGCGGGCTTCGGCCGCATCCGCCAGTCCATCGTGGAGTCGTCCGGGGTGATGAAGGAGATGGGCCGGCGCGCCGAGGAGATTGGCGACATCGTGCAGACCATCAACCTCATCGCGGACCGCACCAACCTCCTGTCGCTCAACGCCAGCATCGAGGCGGCGCGCGCGGGTGAGCACGGCCGCGGCTTCGCGGTGGTGGCGGAGGAGATTCGCGCCCTGGCGGACCGCGCGGCGGCGGCCAGCAGTGACGTGGCGAAGATTGTCCGGGGCCTCCAGACGACGGCGCGCGAGGCGGCGGTGGCCACCGGTGAAGGCGTGCGCGCGGCGGACGAGGGCGCGGCGCTGGCGGGAGAGGCGGAGCGCGCGCTGGGCACCATCCTCAAGGGCGTGGACGAGCTGGGCTCGAACGTGCGTGAGGCGTCGCGCGCGTCGGCGGAGCAGGTGCAGGCGGTGCAGGCGCTGGTGCATGCCACGGCGAAGGTGAGTGAGCAGGGGCGGCTCATCGCCGCGTCCGCGGTGGAGCAGGCGCAGGCCGCGCAGGCGCTGACCCAGGGCGGCACGGAGATGCGGCGCATGGCGCGGCAGACCACCCAGGCCACCCAGGACCAGGCCAAGGCGCTGCGCGACGCGGTGCGCTCCAACAACCAGCTGACGGAGGTGGCGGAGAAGGTGTCGCGCGCCATGCAGGAGCAGGCCCAGGCCGCCACGGACCTGGCCCGGGGCGCCGCGCAGATGCGCCAGCTGGTGCAGGGCGTGAGCGCCGCGGTGATGACGCAGGGCCAGCAGGTGGGGGCCCTGGGGGCGACAGCGCAGGAGGTGGCGTCCTCCACGCAGCGCACGCTCACCGGCATCTCGGAGCAGGCCAAGGCCGCGCAGGAGGTGACGAAGGCCATGGAGGCCACGCGCAAGGAGGTGGCCCAGTCCACGCGCGCCATGTCGGAGCAGGCCCGCGCGCTCAAGCAGGGCGAGCTCGCCAGCCGTCAGGTGGCCACCCTGGCCAAGGAGGTGACGCGCGCCACGGACGAGCAGGCCCAGGCGCTCACGAGCCTGGTGCGCGGAGCGGAGGAGGTGCGCCGGGTGGCGAAGACGACCGCGCGCGCGCTGGATGAGCAGACGGACGCTCTGTCCCTGCTCACCCTGTCCGCCGCGAAGCAGGCCACGGGCGTGGCGGCGGTGGCGAAGGCCGCCCTGGACCAGGCCACGATGAGCGAGCAGCTGGGCCGGTCGGTGGAGGACATGCGCATCCGCGCGAAGGAGATCGCCGGCACCACGGCGGAGCAGGCGCGCGCCATGGCCGTCACCGCCAAGGAAGTGAAGGAGGTCGCGGGCCGGCTGGGACAGCTGTCGCGGCTGAACGGAGAGCAGGTGGAGGGCTTGAGCCACCTGAGCGGCCTGTTGGGCGCCACGGAGCCGGGGACGTCCCGGAACACGCGGGAGCAGTCCACGTGAGCAGCACGACCGCGAAGCACCCGTTATCGTTGTCCGCGGAGGACCGCGCCCGGGTGGAAGAGGTGGACCAGCTGGCGCGCCGGGGCCCGGCGAGCCTGCCGGTGCTGGTGAACGGGCTGGACGCGCCGTCGTGGGCGGTGCGCCGCGCCGTGGTGTCCGCGCTGGCGCGCCTGGGCTCCGCCGCGGTGGAGCCCCTGTGCCAGGTGCTGTGCCACCGCCGGGACAACGAGGCGCGCATCGCCGCGGCGGTGGACGCGCTAGTGGCCGCCACCGGCGACGTGGAAGGCCCGGTGGAGCTCCTGGGGGACGACCCCAACCCGGCCATCGTCTGTGACGCCGCCCAGGTGCTGGGGCGCCGCCGCAGCCGGCGGTCCGTGCCGCTCTTGTCGCGGCTCATCGTCCACCCGGACGACAACGTGGCGGTGGCCGCCATCGAGGCGCTGGGCCGCGTGGGCGGCGGCGCGGCGGTGGACGCGCTCCTGTCCTCGCTGGGCAGCGGCAACTTCTTCCGCATCTTCCCCGCCATCGACGTGCTGGGCCGCTCGGGCGACCCCACCGTCGTGCCGGCGCTGATGGCGCTCTTGTCCGACCCCTTCTACGTCCTGGAGGCGGCGCGCGCGCTGGGCCGCACCGGCCAGGAGGCCGCGGTGCCCGCGCTGGTGGGCCTGCTCCAGCGCGGCAACGACGCGGTGGTGCGCGTGGCGGCGGTGGCGCTCGTCGAAATCCACGACGCGCAGGTGCAGCGCTTCGGCGGCGCGCGCACGGTGCCGTCGGTGCTGCGCTCCAGCTCGTCGGAGCCGCACCCCACCGGGCGCCGGCTGGCCCAGGTCATCGCGGGCGCGGACGCGGGGGAGAAGACCGCCGTCGCGCGCCTCTTGGGCTGGGTGGGCGGCGCGGACGCGGCCACGGGGCTCTTGAAGCTCCTGGACTCGCAGGACCTGGGCGTGTCGCGCGCGGCCGCGGCGGCCCTGGGCGAACTGGGCGCGGAGGCGGACGCGCAGATTCTTCAGGCGCTGCGCGAGGGTGACAGCTCGCGCAGGCGGGCGCTGCTGCCTTTGGTGGGCAAGCGCTCCGCGGCGGTGCCGGACGTGCTCCTGTGCCTGGAGGACCGGGACGCGACGGTGCGCGCGCTGGCGGCGGAGACGCTGTCGCGCATCGGCGACACGTCCGCGGTGCCGGCCCTGTTCGCGCGGCTGGCGGACGAGGACCCGCGCGTGTCGCAGGCGGTGGTGGGCGCCATCCAGTCGCTGGGCAGCGAGACGACGGAGACCCTGGCGCTGGAGGCGGCGCGCTCCGCGGACGCGCGCCAGCGGCGGGCGGCGCTGCGCATCGTGGCGTACTTCGGCTACCCGCGCGGCCTGGACGCGCTGCTGCTCGCCATGCGGGATCCGGACGAGCGGCTGCGCGACGCGGCCATCTACGGCCTGCCCTTCATCGACGACCCGCGCGCGGTGGACGCGCTGCTGGCCGCCGCGAACCACGAGTCGGAGCGCACGCGCGCCACCGCCATGCGCGCGCTGGGCCAGACGGACAAGCAGGCGCGCATCACCTCCACGCTGCTGGGCGGCTTGAACGACCGCGACCCGTGGGTGCGCTACTACGCGTGCCAGTCGCTGGGGAAGCTCAACGAGGAGGCCGCCGCGGACGCCATCGTCGCGCTGGCCAACGACGACGCGGGCCAGGTGCGCGTGGCGGTGGTGGACGCGCTGGCGCACATGCACACGGAGAGCGCCATGGCGGCGCTGCGCCGGGCGGCCTCGTCAGCGGACGCGGACGTGCGCCGCGCGGCCCTCCTGGGGCTGGGCGTGGCCCGGCGGCCGGACGCGCTGCCGGTGCTGCTGGAGGCGGTGCACTCGGAGGACCCGGCCACGCGGCTGGTCGCCCTGTCCGCCGTGGCGGAGTACGACGCGCCGGAGACGCTGCCCGCGCTCCTGCGCGCCGCCGGGGACCGGGATGACAGCGTGCGCAGCGCGGCGGTGGGCTTCCTCGCCACGCGCACGGGTTCGCATGCGACGCAGCAGCTGGTGTCGCTGCTGGGCGACGTGATGCTGCGCGAGCAGGTGGTGTCCGCGCTGGCGCTGCCCGTGGAAGGGCGCCTGCCCGGGCTGATGGCGGCGCTGGAGGCGGCGGACGACTCGACGGCGCCCCTGCTGGTGGCGGCGCTGGCGCGCATGCGCCGGGCGGACGCGAAGGCGGCGCTGATGCAGTCGCTCATCGGCGCGAGCCCCGCCGGACGCCGGGCCTCCGCGCCCGCCGTGGCGGCGCTGGGCACGGTGGAGGCACGCGAGGCGCTGGACAAGGCGGCCCACCGCGACGAGGACCCCGAAGTGCGCCGCGCCTGCCTGCTGGCACTGGGGCGCTAGGACACCCACGGCCATGAGTGCGCTGCCGCTGTCCCCGCAGGTCCTGGCCATCCTCTCGATGCTCATCGAGCAGCGCTCGGGCCTGCACTACGGGCCCGAGGACCGGGACCTGCTGGCGGAGAAGCTGTCCACCCGGGCACTGGATGCCGGGTTCGACTCGCTGCTCGACTACTACTACTTCCTCCGCTACGACCCGAAGGGGCCGGAGACGCTGGCCTCGCTGGTGGAGGCGCTGCTCGTCCACGAGACGTACTTCTTCCGCGAGCCCCAGGCGCTGGAGGTGCTGGTGGACGAGCTGCTCGTTCCGGAGGTCCGCGCCGGCCGCAAGCCCCGGGTGTGGTGCGCGGCGTGCTCCACCGGCGAGGAGCCCCTCACGCTGGCCATGCTCCTGGACTCGCGCGGCGTGCTGGGGGACGTGTCCATCCTGGCCACGGACCTGAGCTCCAAGGCGCTGGAGCGCGCGAAGTCGGGAGAGCACAACCTGCGCTGCCTGCGCGCGCTGCCCCCGGGCGTGATGGGGCGCTGGCTGACCATGGTGGACGGCCGTCCCCGCGTGCGGCCGGACCTGATGGCCCGGGTGGAGTGGCGGCAGCTCAACCTGGTGGACACGGAGGGCTACCCGGAGCCGGGCAGCTGCGACGCCATCCTCTGCCGCAACGTGCTCATCTACTTCCAGGACGACACCGCGCGCCGCGTGGTGGACAGCATCACCCGGACGCTGCGGCCCGGAGGGCACCTGGTGGTGGGCACCTCCGAATCCCTGATGCGCTTCGGCACGGCGCTGCGCTGCGAGGAGCGCCGCGGCGCGTTCTTCTACAGCAAGGCGGACTCATGACGTTGCGCGTGCTGGTGGTGGACGACTCGGCGTTCGCGCGCAAGGTGCTGCGCAAGGTGCTGTCGGAGGCGGAGGGGCTGGAGGTGGTGGGCACCGCGCGCGACGGCCTGGACGCGCTGGAGCGGGTGGCGGAGCTCAAGCCGGACGTCATCACCCTGGACCTGGTGATGCCGTCGCTGGACGGGACGGGCTTCCTGCGCGCGCTGGCTGGCATGCCGGACGCGCCGCGCGTGGTGGTGGTGAGCAGCGCGGGCACGGACAGCGAGCTGGCGGTGGCCGCGCTCCAGGCGGGCGCGGTGGACATGGTGCACAAGCCCACGGCGCTCGCCACGGACCGGCTCTACGAGCTGGGCGCGGAGCTGGTGGAGAAGGTGCGCATCGCGGGGCGCGCGGTGCCGCGCTATCAGCAGGAGCTGGCGGAGACCGCGGACGCCCCGCCCTCGAAGCCCCTGCCCGCGACGTCGACGAAGCTGCTGGCGGTGGGCACGTCCACGGGCGGGCCGCAGGCGCTGACGCGGTTGTTGTCCGCGCTGCCCAGGGACTTTCCGGCGCCGGTGGTGCTCGCGCTGCACATCCCCGCTGGCTACACGGAGGCCGTGGCCAAGCGGCTGGACTCGCAGAGCGCGCTGGAGGTGGTGGAGGCGAGCGACGGCATGGAGCTGGTGCCGGGCCGCGCGGTGCTGGCGCGCGCGGGCCACCACCTGAAGGTGGCGCGGCACGGGGCGCTCAACCTGGCGCGCCTGGACCGCCATCCGCTGGGCACCCCGCACCATCCCTCCGTGGACGTGCTCTTCCAGAGCGTGGCGGAGGTCTGGGGGCGGGACGCGCTGGGGCTGGTGCTCACCGGCATGGGCGAGGACGGGCTCCAGGGCGCGCGGGCCCTGCGCGCCGCGGGGGGTGTGGTGCTCACGGAGGCGGAGTCCTCCTGCGTGGTGTACGGCATGCCGCGCGCGGTGGCGGAGGCGGGCCTGTCCAACGGCAGCGCGCCGCTGGAAGACCTGGTGCCCCTCATCTCGCGCTTCGTCTGACGGGCGCGGGGCCGCCCTGTTTCAGGGGTGGTGGTG
>NZ_RAWF01000766.1:0-388 GCF_003612075.1 Corallococcus sp. CA041A | reverse complement strand
CTCATCGATGTCCCCTGTCAACGCACCCCGGTATGGCCGAATCCACCCGCGCCCCGCACGCTGTCGGTGAAAGTATCCACTACCTGCAGGCTGACGCGGGCGATCGGAACCACCACCAGCTGCGCGATGCGATCGCCCGGCTCGATGGTGAAGGCCTCGCGGCCACGGTTCCAGACGCTGATCAGCAGCGGCCCCTGGTAGTCGGCATCGATCAGGCCGGTGCCGTTGCCCAGCACGATGCCATGCCGATGGCCCAGCCCGGAACGCGGCAGGATCACCGCGCACAGGTTCGGGTCGGCAATATGGATGGCCAGGCCGCTGGGCACCAGCGCGGTGTCGCCCGGCTGCAGGGTCAGCGCGGTATCCAGCGCCGCGCGCAGGTCCATGC
>NZ_RAWF01000765.1:0-388 GCF_003612075.1 Corallococcus sp. CA041A | reverse complement strand
GAGAATGACCATGTCCCTTTCCAGTGTTTTCAACATTGCCGGCAGCGGCATGAGCGCGCAGAACACCCGCCTCAACACCGTTGCCTCGAACATCGCCAACGCCGAAACCGTGTCATCGAGCATCGACCAGACCTACCGCGCGCGTCACCCGGTGTTCGCCACCACCTTCCAGAACGCCCAGGCCGGCGGCAGCCAGTCGCTGTTCGAAGACCAGGGCGAGGCAGGCCAGGGTGTGCAGGTCAAAGGCATCGTCGAAGACCAGAGCAACCTCGAGGCGCGCTACGAGCCTAACCACCCGGCGGCGAACAAGGACGGCTACGTCTATTACCCGAACGTCAACGTGGTCGAGGAAATGGCTGACATGATTTCCGCCAGCCGAGCGTTCCAG
>NZ_RAWF01000764.1:0-388 GCF_003612075.1 Corallococcus sp. CA041A | reverse complement strand
CCACAAGCGTTTGGTGTGCCGGCGGAACAGATTCTGTTTGTCTCGTCCAATGGCTGGGATGCCTGCGGCGCGACGTGGTACGGCTTCACAACATTCTGGATCAACCGCCTGGGGCATCCGCCCGAGGCACTCGACGTGGCGCCTACCGCGGCCGGCCACGATATGCGCGATCTGCTGCAGTTCGTGCAGGCAACACAAGCGACGTAAGGCATTGCATTGAATCGGCCCAGCCATAGGGCCAAAGTAAGACCAAAGCGCGTTCAACCCTCACATCATCCTCTGGAGAACAACCATGGCGCTCACGCTGCCCCAAGGCATGGAGATCAAGGCTGAGATTCTGCCGGCCTATGAAGACATTCTGACCCCCGAAGCGCTGGCGCTGGTCGCC
>NZ_RAWF01000763.1:0-389 GCF_003612075.1 Corallococcus sp. CA041A | reverse complement strand
CTTGCAATGCAAGCAGATTGGGCAGGCTCGCCTCAGCCGCCGAACCGGTCCGATATTTGCTGGTCCGGTCTCCGGCCCTGGCGATGGAATAGCCCTTTTGTGACCTGATGCGAGAGCTCATCCGATAGCTGGGAGAGTCTGCTCTTGGCCGGAAGCGGACATTGAGACCGTCTTGTGGCATGCCAAGTGGTGATTGCACGTGCCCTGTGAGCGTCGAACCGGCTGTAGTCGAAACGAGTCAATAACGAAGTACTGGAGCTATTCCATCATGGCCACTAAGAAAAAAGTCGAACTCCAAGCATTTGATGTGGCCGAACACCTTCGGACACCCGAAGAAATGGCAGGCTATCTCGACGCCTGCATCGAG
Source organism: Corallococcus sp. CA041A (assembly GCF_003612075.1). Lineage (NCBI taxonomy): Bacteria > Pseudomonadati > Myxococcota > Myxococcia > Myxococcales > Myxococcaceae > Corallococcus > Corallococcus sp. CA041A. Next base: position 22 of record NZ_RAWF01000763.1, on the reverse strand, counting down.
GAACGCGACGGCGATTCCGCGT
>NZ_RAWF01000762.1:0-389 GCF_003612075.1 Corallococcus sp. CA041A | reverse complement strand
GTATACATAAGTTAGGTGGTTAGATGATGAATGAATGAGATGAGATCAGATAAGATTGTTACGGTGCTGAGGTGACCAGCTCGTTGGTTATCCGACGGACTCGTTAGAATCCATGTATGTGTGCAGTGTAGTGGAGCTCCAGCTGGCGTGGTAACGTTGGGAAGAGGGGGGGTTGAACGCACGACAATAAGCCAGGTGGCCGGGTGAACCGAGAAGGAACAGGGATGAAACATGAATATACGACCATAGAAGAAGATATATGAAGCCCCATATTCACCTGACTCGCTGGTTGACTATTATCTTAAAAGATTGGTTGTATAAGTGACCAATAGCTTAGCAGAGTAGCTATCATTTGTCGCAAAGCCAGCAGACCATGTCTTGCTATAAAG
>NZ_RAWF01000761.1:0-389 GCF_003612075.1 Corallococcus sp. CA041A | reverse complement strand
ACTGGATACCGTGTGCCTTGGGTTGGTAAGCCAACTACTGAGCCTTGGGCTGTTCTAGCCTTTCAGAAGAAGGTTGGCGGTCTTGCTGTAGACGGTATTAACGGTAAAGAGACCACAAAGGCTCTACAGAAGAAGATGGGTGTTACGGCTGATGGTATCATTGGCCCAGAGACAGCCAAGGCCATTCAGAAGAAGGTTGGAACGTATGTTGACGGCATTCTTGGCCCTGATACGTACTACGCTCTGAGTGCTTGGGTTGAGGCTGGCTGTAAGTGATTTGACAATCGACGTTCGTCCGTGTAAGGTGTAGTGTATGTTCAAGAAAAACTTCTCTAACAAAGACAAGCCAGAGGATGATATGTCAGATTTTGAGTTTGACTCTCCTGACA
>NZ_RAWF01000760.1:0-389 GCF_003612075.1 Corallococcus sp. CA041A | reverse complement strand
GTTGTTCAGACATCGATTGCCTGAACAAGCAATGCAAGTGTTGTAAGGAGAACAATGATGAAATGGTTGGATATTGGCGCCGTCATGGCCGCCTGGATCGCGAGCTGCGTGGCAGCAGGCTGGCTCATCAGCGCCGCCGCTTTCCTGGCTTAACGCCCTGCCCTAAGGCATCGGGCAAAACGGCCGAGCGGGAACCCCTTCCCCGCGCGGCCCTGAACACCCCAGTTGATCGATTCGTCAGGCCGGCTTCTGCCCCGCCCACTCGACGAATCGGTCAACAAACCCCTGCAAGAACTGGCGCGTACGCGCATCCGTCACCCCGCCCTGGGCATCAAAGGGCTCCCCCGCAAAGTGGAAGAACACCTCCGGCAACGGTAGGACCTTCACGC
>NZ_RAWF01000759.1:0-390 GCF_003612075.1 Corallococcus sp. CA041A | reverse complement strand
GCCGTCAGCACGCCCGTGGCCTCCGGCCGGTAGGACAGCCGGACCGGGACCTCGCCCGGCGCCATGCGTGTGGGCAACCCGGACGCGGAGAACGGGGCCGCCAGCGCCGTCCACTCCACGTCCAGCGTCGTCCGGCCCGCGTTCACCACCCGGAGCTCCACCACCCGCTCCACCCGGGGGTAGCTGGCCGGGAACGTCACGGCCTCCTGGGAGACCCGCAGGAGGCTCCGGGCGCCCGTCAGCGGGGGTTCGTCCCGGCAAGCGCTTCCGAAGGCCAGGAGGGCCGCCAGGGCCATCGCCAGGGCCACCGGCCGGCCCGGCACCGACCCCGGGGACACCGTTGGAGCCTCCGGAAGGCCCTTCAGGCCCCCACTGCCCACCGTCCGCGTG
>NZ_RAWF01000758.1:0-390 GCF_003612075.1 Corallococcus sp. CA041A | reverse complement strand
ATCTCGAACAGGTCGCCGGCGACGAAGCAGGCCTTCTCGGCGTTCGCGCGGACGCGGGCGAACATGGCGGTGTGATCCTGCGCCATCAGTCGATCGTCGCGATGTCGTTGCGCGACAGCCACTGGTCGCGGCTGTCGCCTAGCCGGTGATCCAGCTGCTCTTCAGTTTCGGGCCAAAGGTGCATGTCGTGCACGAGCCGAACGTAGGTCGAGAACCACCACGACCGGATCTCAGGCAACGGGTGCTTGTATCCGACGATCTCGGCTGCATGCAGCAGGTGCAGCTGGAAATGGTGCGGGATGGCGTCCAGCTCGCGCAGGTACTCGCCAACGACGGCGTCCATGTACCACTGCCACTCATGCTCATAAGCAGGCGCGGCGTAGCTAGGAC
>NZ_RAWF01000757.1:0-392 GCF_003612075.1 Corallococcus sp. CA041A | reverse complement strand
TTACAGCCAGTTTGTCACCCAATGGAACACGTATCGCGAGCTTGCGCGACGGCTGATGATTTCTGCCAAGGCAGGCGACGTAGCGGGTGCTACGCGGCTCTATCACACGGACTCCAAGCATGCTTTCGACTCGGCCAACGACACCTTGGGTGTGATGACCGAACGCAGTGTCGCTGGCGCCACGGCAGAAACCGAGCGAGAGGCGCAGGCCTATCACAATGCGCGGCAACTCATAGTTGGGGCGATCGTGGTGGCGGCGTGCCTGGTCGTGTTGGCCGTGATTTATCTTGTCTACGCCGTGTCGCGCCCGATTGCCGCGCTGGTGGATCGCATGCACCGCGTTGCCAACAACGATACCCAGATCGACATCCCAGGCGTGGACCGCCACGACG
>NZ_RAWF01000075.1:0-36289 GCF_003612075.1 Corallococcus sp. CA041A | reverse complement strand
GTTTCGGGGGTGGGGAGAGGGCCGACCTTCATCGGAATCAAAACCTCGGGGAGGAAACGCCTCCAGCGGCTCCGCCCATGGTCGCGGAAGGGCCCTGCGAAGTCAAAGCAACCAGGGCACCGCGCCGCGATTTCAGGAGGGCGAAAACGACCTCAGCGGACCTCCAACACGAAGGCCTGGGACTGCACGCCCGGCAGCCCCACGGCCTCCGCGAGCGCTGGGTCCAACTCGTTGGGCAGCCGCCACGTCTGACCCGTGGACTGCAGCAGGGTGACGCTGTAGCGACCCGGGGGCACGGCCGCGAGCGGCGCGGGCGCGGCGGGGTCGCGCGCGTCCAGAGCGAGTGCGCGGATGGCCACCACCAGCTGCGGAACGAAGACGGGCTGCGGGCGGGGCTTCCCTTGTTCGTCGAGCAGCGCGGCGAGCAGGGGATCGGGCGACAGGCCCGCCGCCAGCACCGTCACGTCCGGCTTGCCGTCCTTGCCGCCGCTCACGCGCGCGTAGTCCACGCCCTCCTCGTCCACCACGCCGTCGCGGTTGAGGTCGTTCTCATCCACGTAGCCCGTCACGCCTTCCGCCAGCTTGCGGACGATGACGCGCGGCCAGAAGTCCGGCACGCCGTCGCCGTTGGCGTCGTCCGGGACGCCGTCCTTGTTGGCGTCAATCAGCTGCACCCAGAAGCCAGGAGGCCGCTGATCCACCGCGCCGGTGAGGATCTGCGGCGTGAGCGTCAGCGTCTTCATGGGCGTGGTCGCGGTGTTGAACTCGCGCGGGTCCGCGGTCTGGAACGCCGGCCGGTCGAAGGGGACGGTGGCCGAGTCCGCGAAGGACACGGAGACGCCGCTGAGCGGCTGGGGCCAGCCGTCCGCGTCCGTCGTCACTTCCAGGACGCGCGTGGCGCTGGTGATGGGGTCCACCGCGCCGCCGCCCACGTCGCCCGCGTTGGGCTCGGAGGTGACGCCGTACCAGGGGTTGAAGTCGGACACGTGGCAGGGCTGCGGGATGTTCCGGCAGGTGTCCGCGTCGATGAAGCCGCGCAGGAGGTAGCGGCCCGGCTCCACCAGGCTCAGTGAGAACGGCGCGGTGAACGGGCCCGTGGAGCTGTCACCCATGGCCGCGCCGAACAGCTCCGCGGCGGTGATGACGGTGAAGGCCAGCGGCCGGCCGGAGCCCGCGGGCGGCGGCGGGTTGGCCGCGTCGTAGATGAACACGATGGCGTTGCCGCGCGCGCGCGACTGCACCACCAGGCTGCCCTCGATGCGGGCCGAGCGCGTGTGCTGGCGGCCGTCCGCGGTGGGCACCACGTCCGGGGCATCACAGCCGCCGGACAGCAGCGACGCGAGCGTGAACGCGAGGAAGGGAAGGGCGCGCTTCATGGGGTCACCGTGAGGTTGGCGAACACGCGCCGCTCGATGCGGTTGCCGAAGGGGTGCTCCGCGTGGCTGCCACCGAGCTGGCTGCCTTGCAGCGCCACGGAGACGAAGTCCTTCACCACGGTGTAGCCCACGCGGGCGTTGACGACGGTGTACGCGGGGAGGTTGTTGGCGATGAGGTCCACGCGCGTCGGGTCGGACGCGGAGGGCTCGCGCTCCACCCAGGTGGTGGAGGTCGTGAACGCCGCTTCGATGCCGAACTCCAGGTCCGTGCGCGTGCGGTAGGTGACGCCGCCGAAGAGGCGGAAGGCCGGCGTCTGGCTGCACGTGCCGCACTGGCCTTCGTCCGGCAGGTCGGAGCTGACGTGCTGGTACGCGGCGCTCGCCTTCACGCCCAGGCCGTCGATGGGGGACACGTTGATGCCCGCCTCGACGCCGCGCGCGGTGTAGATGGCGGCCTCGTTGGTGAACATGGAGCGGCCCAGCAGGTAGTTGCCGGTGCCGCTGTCGTAGGACTCGCCGGCGGGCAGGGGCTGCACGGGCGACAGGGCGATGAGGTCCTTCACCGTGTTCTGGTACAGGGCCACGTCCCAGTCCAGACCCAGGCGCGGGGACTCACCGCGCCAGCCCAGCTCCAGCGCGTTGAGGCGCTCGGGGCGCAGCGTCCGGTTGCCGGTGGTCAGCAGGCTCACGCCGTTGACGCCCGGCACGGGCACGGGCAGCCGGGTGTAGCTCTCCAGGAACGTGGGCTCGCGGAAGGCGGTGGCCACGGACGCGCGGAAGGCGTGCCCTTCAATGGGCTGGAACACCGCGGACAGGCGCGGCGACTGCGCGATGCCCGGGTTGCCCTTGTCGAGCAGCGGGTGGCGGTCCACGCGGTAGCTGACGATGAGGCGCAACGGCTGCACGATGCGCCACTCGTCCTGGACGAAGGCCGCCGCGTGGAACTCCTCGCGCAGGTCGTCCAGGTACTGGAAGGCCACGCGCTTCAAGCGGCCCTCCACGCCGATGTTCACCTGGTGCTCACCGGCCAGCTCGAAGCCGCGCGCGTACAGCGCTTCACCGTTGAAGACGTTGGACGCGACGCTGGTGCTCAGCGAGCGCTGGCCAATGGCCTCGTACTGCGGGCCCGCGTCGCCGGACAGGTGGTTCCAGAACGCCTTGAGCTTCACGGCGCCCAGCTCCACGTCGGCCTTGGCGTACGCGCCCAGGCCGTCGATGTAGTAGTTGCGCAGCAGGCCCAGCGGATAGATTTCCGTCAGGTAGCGGTGCACGCCGCCGGAGAGGCCAATCGCCCGGCCCTCCTCGAAAGAGTAGACGGTGGACAGGTTGGCGCGAGCCCCGCGCTGCCCCAGGTCCGGATCCGCGGGCCCTTGCAGGGCGAAGTCCGGACGGCCGCTCTCGTAATCGCGGCTCCACTTATCCTGCTGCTGGTAGGCGGCGGACGCGCGGTAGCGCAGGCTGCCGTTCTGGCCGTGGCTGACGAACGAGCCCTGCACGGTGTTGCCGCCGCCCGCCATGGCGCTGAAGCGCGCGCGCCGGCCGGTGCCGGGGGCCTGGGTAATGATGTTGATGACGCCCAGCATCGCGTTGGCGCCGTACAGCGCGCTGCCCGGACCGCGGATGACCTCGATGCGGTCGATCTCCTCCAGGCCGATGGGCAACCCCGCCCACACCGTGAGGCCGAGGAAGTCCTGGTACTCGGTGCGGCCGTCCACCAGCACCAGCACCTTGTTGGCCAGTCGCTGGTTGAAGCCGCGCAGGCTGACGTTGGCGCTGCCCACGCCCATGGCCATCACGTCCGCGCCGGGCACGCGGCGCAAGAGCTCCGGCAGCGTGGTGGCGCCCGACAGACGGATGTCCTCCGCGGTGATGACGGTGGTGGCGTTGGGCGCCTCCAGCGAGGACTGGGCGCGGCGGCTCGCCGTCACCACGCGCTCTTCGTACGGCACCAGGCCCTGGTCACCAGAGGTGTCGCCGGACTCGGCGCTGGAACTGGAGCTGGCGGTGGGGCCGGGCGTGGCCGAGGGCTGCTGCGAGCCCTGGGGCTGGGCGGTGAGCGACTCCGCGCGGTTGACGGCCTTCTCCAGCCGCTCCATGAGCGTGGCCAGCTGCTGCTGGGCCTGGATGCTCGTGGGGGGCGGCGGCGGCATGGGCAGGCCGGTGGCGCCCGTCGTGCCGGTCTCGGTGCCGGGGGTGGACGCCTCCGCCTGGGCCGCCTTCTGCGTGGACTCCAGGCGTGTGACCTGGGCCTGCACGTTGGCGGTGTCCGGCGGATTGGAGGCGAGGTAGCGCTTGTAGGCATCCAGCGCTTCGTCCAGCCGGCCCGCGTCCTGGTACGCCCGGGCGATGTTGTAGAGGACGCTGGGGTGCGGCTTGATGTTGTAGGCCTCTTCCAATTCGGCGATGCCCTCATCGAACTGCTTCTGTTCGATGAGGTTCATGCCATTGCGGAAGTGGCGGCGCGCTTCAAGTCGCGCGTCCGCCAGGGCCTCGGTCGCGCAAAGACACAGCGCGAGGAGCGCTCCACGTCGGAAGGCTGTCGGGGGATTCACTGGTACGGATCGTCCTTGTACGAGGAACCCGGAGCCTTGGGGGAAGGCTTCGGTCCCTGCTTCTTGATGCGCGGAAGCTTGATGGAGACGTTGACGGTGGTGCCCGGCTCGCCTGCGTACTTCTTGCTGACGGTCTGGTAGCCGTCCATCGCGAACGACACCTCCACGGACGCGAGGCCCGGGCCGTCAGGGGTGTGGGTGATGACCATCGGCGTCGTGCCACGCACCTGGCCGTCGAGCATGATCTCCGCGCCCTGGGGGTCGCTGTCCAGGTCGAAGCGCACGGTCCGGGGGGCGGCTGGCGGCGGCGTGACGGAGGTCTCCGCGACGGCCGTGGGCTCGCGAGCAGGGGGCGGCTGCGCGACGGGCGTGCGCGCCACGGGGGCGGACTCGACCGGATCCACCGGGGGCTTCTGGGCGCCGCGCAGCACGAAGATGCCCGCCACGCCCAGCCCCACGATCAGGGACGCGCCGAAGAGGGCGATGCCCAGACCCTTCCTGGACTTCTTCTCCGCAAGGCCACCGGCCTCGTCCACGGAGATGTCCAACGCCATGGTGTTGGGCGCGGGCGTGGGGCCGGAGCCCAGCGCCTGGTGGGGGCCGGTGTGGATGCCGCTGTGCGGACCGCTGTGGGGGCCGGAGCCCACCGCGTTGAGGCCGGTGCGCGTGGCGAAGACGCCGCTGACGCCGGACGCGGACGCGGCGGAGCGCATGCCCTGGAGCACGGCGTCCATGGACGCGTAGCGGTCCACGGGGCGCTTGGCCAGGCACTTCATCACCAGCGCCTCCACCTCGGCGGGCACGTTGTGGTCCGGCCACACGGTGTAGAAGGGAGGCGGCGGGTCGTTGATGTGCTTGACGATGACGTCGATGCTCTGCGCCGCCTGGAAGGGCGGCCGGCCCATCAGCACCTGGTAGAGCACCACGCCCAGGCTGTACACGTCGCTGCGCGGATCCGCGATGTTGCGCGCCTGCTCCGGCGCCATGTACTGCGGCGAGCCCAGGATGACGCCCGCCTGCGTGAGGGTGGTGTCCTCCTTCATGGAGGCGTCCCCCGAGAAGGACTTCACCAGGCCGAAGTCCAGGACCTTCACCACGTCGTGGTCGGCCTCCTGGTTGAGGACCATCACGTTGGCGGGCTTGAGGTCGCGGTGGATGAGACCGACCTTGTGCGCCTCGCGCAGCGAGCGGGCCACCTGCTGACCGATGGCGAGCGTGCGCTCCCACGGCAGCGGCCCTTCCTGGGTGAGCAGCTGCGACAGCGTCAGCCCCTCCAGGTACTCCATGGCGATGTAATAGATGCCGTCTTCCGTCTTGCCGTAGTCGATGACGGTGACGGTGTTCGGATGGCGCAGCTTCGCGGTGACGCTGGCCTCCAGGAAGAAGCGCTTCTGGAAGCCGGGGTCCTTGCCCTCGCCGCTGTACTGCGGGTTGAGGACCTTGAGCGCCACCAGGCGGTCCAACGGGGCCTGCATGGCCTTGTAGACGCGGCCCATGCCTCCGGCGCCAAGCGTCTCCAGGATGCGGAAGCGCTCGTTGAGGATCCGCCCGAGCAGGGGATCCGGCACGTCGGCGGGCGCGCCCTGGCGGCGGGCGTCGCTTTCGATCATGTGTTCCCCCAAGGCGAAGAGAAGGACCGCATACGTCGTTTCAGACCCGGCGGATGCTAGCACCGCCTTTGAAAACCGCCCAAGAGACGTGCCGCTATCATCGCCGCGCCCCGGCGCCGAGTTTCCGGCCCGCGAGGCACGCTCGCACTCCCGCACCTCCCGTGCGCATCGCGTCCCCCGGTGGGGGTTGGAAAACGAGGAAATCAGCGTCCGTTGCCGCACAGTTCGTGGCAGCTGGTGCGTCGCGTCATCCCCGGTGACAGGGGCTCGGGCGGGTTAGGGTTTCCCGCATGAATGCCAGGCTGTCCTCGCTGTTGTCGTCGGCGCCGCGGTATCCGCGGCGGGTGGTGTGCCTGACGGAGGAGACGACGGAGGTGCTCTACCGCATTGGCGCGGGGGACCTGGTCGTCGGCGTGTCGGGGTTCACGGTGCGGCCTCCGGAGGCGCGCAAGAAGCCGAAGGTCAGCTCGTTCCTGGACGCGAACTTCGAGCGGATATTGGAGCTGAAGCCGGACCTGGTGCTGGGGTTCAGCGACCTGCAGGCGGACATCGGCCGGGAGCTGTGCAAGCGCGGGGTGCCCGTGTACCTGTTCAATCAGCGCTCGCTCGCGGAGATATTGCAGGCGGTGCGGCTCACGGGGGCGCTGGTGGGACGGGCGGAACCCGCGGAGGCGCTGGCGGTGGAGCTGGAGAAGAACCTGGAGCGTCACTCGGACGCGGCGCAGTCCCTGCCGAAGCGGCCGCGCATCTTCTTCGAGGAGTGGCACGAGCCGCTCATCTCCGGCATCCGCTGGTGTTCGGAGCTGGTGGAGGTGGTGGGTGGGGTGGACGTCTGTCAGGAGTCGCGCGCGTCGCAGGGGGCGAAGGGCCGCATCTTCGACCCGGAGGAGGTGGCGAAGCGCGACCCGGAGGGCGTCATCGCCAGCTGGTGCGGGCGCAAGGCGAAGCGGGAGAAGATCGCCTCCCGGCCGGGTTGGGCCAGCGTGCGGGCGGTGGTGGAGGACCAGCTCTACGAAGTGAGGAGCTCGTACATCCTCCAGCCGGGGCCGGCGGCGCTGTCGGACGGGGTGGATCAGCTGGCCCGCATCGTGGCGGCCATCGCGAAGGGGGAGAAGCTGCCCATGGCCCGGCCGGGAGACCTGCGCACCGCGCTGGGGTGAGTGGAGGCTGGCGGCAGGCGCGGCGCATGACAGGATGCGCGCGTGCCGCTCTCACTGCCCGTCCTGCTGGTCACCGTGCTCGTCGCGACGGGCACGTCGTCGGGGCAGACTCCTCCGAAGGAGGTTTCCGGCAAGCCACAGGACGTCGTGCCGCCAGATGCGCCGGTGCGCTCGCCGGACGTCGATCCGTCGGGCGTGTCGAACACGGACGTCGCGCCGCCGCCCCGCTCGGAAGAGGTGCCGGTGGGGCCGGCGGGCCCGCAGCCGCCCGTGGTCACCACGGACGCGGAGCGCACGAAGAACTACGAGGAGGCGCTCATCGCCTGGGGTCTGGGCGAGGTCGAGCGCCAGGTGGAGCCCGCGCCCCAGGGCAAGGTGCTGGAGGAGGTGCTCGTCACGGCGGAAGAGGTGGTCGCGCCGATGGATCCGTATCCATCGCTGCTCAACATCTTCCACGTCCGCACCCGCGATGAAGTCGTCCGCCAGGAGGTGCTGATTACGCCAGGGCAGCCGTACTCGGAGGCGCTCGTCGCGGAGTCGGTGCGCAACCTGCGCAAGCTGGGCCTGTTCTCCGTGGTGCGCGCGGTGCCGGTGAAGGGGAGTGCTCCGGACAAGGTCGCGCTGCTGCTGGTGACCAAGGACCTGTGGTCGCTGCGGCTCAACAACGAGTTCTCCGCAGTGGGCTCGCTGCTGCTCTACCTGCGCTTGCAGGGCACGGAGCAGAACTTCCTGGGGCGCGGCAAGAAGGTGGCGCTGGACTTCATCATGCGCCTGGACACGTTCAGCTTCGGCCAGAGCTACACGGACCGGCGTGTGCTCGGCAGCCGCTGGTCGCTGACGGAGTCCGCCGCGGTGCTCATCAACCGCGACACGGGGCGCGCGGAGGGTTCGCGCGGGAGCCTGGTCGTCAGCCGGCCGCTGTATTCGCTGGCCACGCCGTGGAGCCTGAGCACGTCCGTGGCGTGGAACATGGAGACCGCGCGGCAGTTCCGGGGCGCGGACATCTGGCAGCTCCCGTTCCCGGACGGCGAACCCGTGCCGTACATCTACAACGCGCGCGAGGTGGCCGCGGGCGCCACGTACACGCGCTCCTACGGCCAGCGCTACAAGTGGAACGTGGGCATGGGCGCGGGGGCCTATCACTACGCCTACGCCGCGCCGGTGGCGTCGCAGCTCACCGACGCGCAGACGGACTGGTTCCGCCGCAACTACCTGCCGCGCGCGGAGGACGCGGGGTACGCGAACTTCTCCCTCAGCGCCTTCGAGGCCCGCTACGACGTGCTTCGCAACGTGGACTCGTACGCGTTGTCGGAGGACTTCCAGTTGGGGCACTCGGTGCTGGCCACGCTGCGCTACGCGCCACCGGTGTTCCCGTCCGCCGCGCACTTCGCGGAAGGGGGACTGTCCCTGCGCTACCGCGTGCACTGGGGTGACGCGCTCACCACCGCGTCCGCGGCTGCGTCCATCCGGCAGCAGATCAGCGCCAGTCAGCCGGGCGTGAAGGAGGGCTGGACGAACCGCCGGTGGGCCGCGGAGCTGGTGCAGGTGTCGCCGCGCGTGCTCGGGGGGCGCTTCGTGGCGCGAGGCCTGCTGGACGTGAACATCGACGACCTGTCCGAGCGCGTGAGCCTGCTGGGCGGCAGCAACGGCCTGCGCGGCGCGGGTGTGGATGCGTACTCCGGCAGGCGGCTCTTGCTGGTGAATCTGGAGTACCGCACCGCGCCGCTCGTCGTGCGCACGGTGCACGTGGGCGGCGTGTTCTTCCTCGACTCGGGCAGCGCGTTCAACGAGCGGCCGGAGATGGTGACCACCGTCGGCGTGGGCCTGCGGGTGCTGTTCCCCCAGTTCAACGTGTTCCCGTTCCGCATCGACTTCGGCTACGTGCTCAACGGCGACCGTCCTCCCGTGGGCAGCCGCCTGTCGCTCAGCAGCGGGCAGGTGACGGACTACCGGCCCAACTTCCTCGACTCGCCCTGAGCCCTCAGGGAGGCTCGACGCGCAGCAGCTCGCGGAAGAGGACCTCCGCCACGTCGCGGAACAGCTCGCCGGACGCGAGCAGCCCGCCGCAGTGGTGGGGCTCGCGCGCGAGCGTCAGCGCCACCGCCTTGCCCAGCACCGCGTCCCAGAAGGGCTCCGAGTCGAGCGGCAGGAGGAACTCGCGGATGATGGCCTTCGGCCACGGCAGCACGGTGGTGGGGTCCGCGTCGCTCAAGCTGGTGAAGCAGTCCAGGTCCACGTCCAGCAGCACGGTGGACGCGGCCTCCAGCACGTCCCGCACCGCGTCCGTGGGGCCGGGGCGCAGGTATGCCTCCGCCGCTCGGTCCACGGTCGTCACCGACACGATGCGGTGCGAGCGTCCGCGCGCGTCCACGTAGGTGTCCCCGGCGAACGAGCCCCGGGGCCGGGTGCGCGCGATGATCAACGCGTCGCCCACGAGGTTCGCCTCCATCGCCGCGAGGATGTGGTCGTAGTTGCGCACGTCCAGCTTCCACCGCGCGTGTTCATCCAGCGCGCGCAGGCCGGCGGAGCGGTCCGGCATGTCCGCGGGGCGCTCTGGCACCACGATGTCCAGGTGCCGGTCCAGCGTGACGAGCAGGGCAGGGGGGCCCTCATCGCCCAGGGCACACGCCCACGCGGGCAGCGCGAGCCGATGCGGGTCGAACACATAGGCGTCCGTCGGACCGCGGCCTCCGCCCAGGCCCAGCCGCACCACCCCCGCGAGGCGCAGGTGGCGCAGGGCGTCGTCATTTTTCGAATTCATGCGGGACGAAATCCCCTCCAGGCTCCGGCGTTCAGAGGATGTCCATCCTGCCGCGAAAGGAGCCCCGTCCCTCGGGGTTCAATCACGCATGCGTCCATTCGTCACCGTCGCGCTGCTCCTCCTGGGGATGCCCGTCCTGGCCCAGGATCCGTCGTCCTTCCTGCGCCAATACGCTGAAACAGGGCGCTTCATGAACGGGAGGCCCGTGAATGCGCGCATCACCCCGGACGAGAAGTCCGTCCTCTTCCTGCGCACGTCCCCCACGTCCAACGTGCGGATGCTCTACGCGTTCGACGTGGCCAGCGGGCAGACGCGGGAACTGCTCACCCCCGAAGCCCTGCTCAAGGGCGCGGAGGAGACGCTGTCTCCCGAGGAGAAGGCGCGCCGCGAGCGCATGCGCGTGAGCGCCCGGGGTTTCACCTCTTACAGCCTCTCCGAGGACGGCACCCAGCTGCTGGTGCCCCTCTCCGGCCGGCTCTACGTGGTGGACCGCGCGACGGGGAAGCCCACGGAGCTGAAGACGGGCCCCGGTGTCATCGACCCGCGCCTGTCCCCGGACGGCAGGCAGGTGGCGTACGTGCGTGAGCACGACGTGTACCGGGTGGACCTGGCCACCAACCAGGAGAAGCGCGTCACGCAGGGCGGCACGGAGCAGAAGACGCACGGCCTGGCGGAGTTCGTGGCGCAGGAGGAGATGGGCCGCTTCTCCGGCTACTGGTGGAGCCCGGACGCGAAGTTCATTGCCTACGCGGAGTCCGACACCTCTGACGTGGAGAAGCTCACCGTCGTGGACGTGATGCACCCGGAGCAGCCCGGTGCCTCCTTCCCCTATCCACGCGCGGGCAAGGCGAACGCGAAGGTGCGCCTGGGCGTCACGCCCGTCACCGGCGGCAAGACGGTGTGGGCGCAGTGGGACGCGCGGAAGTATCCCTACCTGGCCACGGTGAAGTGGGACAAGGGCGGGCCGCTCACCCTCGTCGTGCAGAACCGCCTCCAGACGGAGGAGCAGGTGCTGGCGGTGGACCCCGTCACGGGCAGGACGCGCGTGCTCCTCACGGAGCGGGATTCGGCGTGGATCGACCTGCACCAGGAGTTCCCGCTGTGGATGGAGGATGGCTCGGGCTTCCTCTGGTACACCGACCGCAACGGCGCTTCGGAGGTGGAGCTGCGCAAGGCCAACGGTGAGCTGGCCCACTCCGTGGTGAAGCCGGGCGCCGGCTTCCGGAGCCTCACCCACTTCGTGCAGGCGGACCGGACGCTCTTCTTCACCGGCGACCCGAACCCCACGCAGAGTCACCTGTGGCGCGTGAAGTCCGGCGGCGCTCCGGAGCGGGTGGCCACGGGCACCCCCGGCCCCGCAGTGGAGTATGGGCTCGTCTCCAAGAGCGGTGGCCTGACCGTCCTCAACACCCAGGGCCCCAGGAGCATGCCGCGCATGGTGGTGCTCAAGGGCGACGGCACGAAGCCTGGCGAGCTGCCCTCCATCGCCCAGGAGCCTCCCTTCACGCCGAACTTCGAGGTGCGCCAGGTGGGCTCACGGAAGTTCTGGACCTCGCTGGTGAAGCCGCGCGACTTCAAGCTTGGCCAGAAGCTGCCCGTCATCGTGGACATCTACGGCGGCGCCATCGTCACCGTGGTGCACCAGTCCATGGCCCTGCACCTGATGGACCAGTGGATGGCGGATCAGGGCTTCCTCGTGGTGCGGGTGGACGGCCGCGGCACCCCGCTGCGCACCGCGGAATGGAATCGCGCGGTGAAGCACGACTTCGCCACCGTCACCCTGGATGATCAGATTGAAGCCGTGCAGGCCCTGGCGAAGGAGGTGCCGGAGATGGACCTGGGCCGCGTGGGCATCACCGGCTGGAGCTTCGGCGGCTACATGGCGGCGCTGGCCGTGATGAAGCGCCCGGACTTCTTCAAGGCCGGCGTCGCGGGCGCGCCGGTGACGGACTGGCGCGACTACGACACGCACGCGACCGAACGCTACCTGGGCCTTCCGGAAGAAAGCCCCCAGGCCTATGAGGTCAGCAGCCTGCTGACGTACGCGAAGAAGGAAGGGCCCATCGGCGCGCTGCTGGTGATTCACGGCACCGCGGACGACAACGTGTACTTCTTCCACGCGCTGAAGCTGTCGGACGCGCTGTTTCGTGCGGGCAAGCCGCACCAGCTGCTGCCCCTGTCCGGCCTCACGCACATGATGGCGGACCCGCTCGTCACGGAGCGCCAGTACGAACGGGTCATCACCCACTTCCAGCAGAACCTGAAGTAGCGGAAGGCCCCGCCCGGCACCTGTCCGAAAGGTCCAGGTGCCGCGGGGCGTCGTCCGCTTCCGGTGGGAATCCTCGCGGGGGCCGGACGTTGGGAGGGCCACGCGGCGGCCGGAGTGTAGGCTTGCCCGCACCTTCCCGCGAAAGGAGCCCCGCCCCGCGCGGGGATTCAGCTACGCATGCGTCAGGTCCTTACCGCCGCCGCGCTTCTCCTCATGAGCAGCGCTCCCTCCATCGCCCAGGAGCGCAAACCCTCCGCCATGGCCCCTTCGCAAAAGCAGCCGGACACCTTCCTGCGCCAGTACGCCGAGACGCGCCGCTTCCAGAGCGGCCGCCCGGTGGGTACGCGCATCACCCCGGACGAGAAGTCCGTCCTCTTCCTGCGCACGTCCCCCACCTCCAACGTGCAGATGCTCTACGCGTTCGACGTGGCCGGCGGCCAGGCGCGTGAGCTGCTCACGCCGGAGGCCCTGCTCAAGGGCACCGAGGAGACGCTGACCCCCGAGGAGAAGGCCCGCCGCGAGCGCATGCGCGTCAGCGCCCGGGGCTTCACCTCCTACAGCCTCTCAGAGGACGGCACCCAGCTGCTGGTGCCCCTCTCCGGCCGGCTCTACGTGGTGGACCGCGCGACGGGGAAGTCCACGGAGCTGAAGACGGGCCCCGGCGTCATCGACCCGCGACTGTCGCCGGACGGCAAGCAGGTGGCGTACGTCCGTGAGCACGACGTGTACCGGGTGGACATCGCGGCCAATCAAGAGAAGCGCGTCACGCAGGGCGGCACCGCGCAGAAGACGCACGGCCTGGCGGAGTTCGTGGCGCAGGAGGAGATGAGCCGCTTCTCCGGCTACTGGTGGAGCCCGGACGCGAAGTCCATCGCGTACACGGAGTCCGACACGGCCGACGTGGAGAAGCTCACCATCGTGGACGTGATGCACCCGGAGAAGGGCGGGGAGATCTTCCCGTACCCGCGTCCCGGCAAGGCGAACGCGAAGGTGCGCCTGGGCGTCACCCCCGTCACCGGCGGCAAGACGGTGTGGGCGCAGTGGGATGCGCAGAAGTACCCGTACCTGGCCACGGTGAAGTGGGACAAGGGTGGGCCGCTCACGATTGTCGTGCAGAACCGCCTCCAGACGGAGGAGCAGGTGCTGGCGGTGGACCCCGCCACGGGCAAGACGCGCGTCCTCCTCACGGAGAAGGACAACGCCTGGGTGGAGCTGGCCCAGGACTTCCCGCTGTGGCTGGAGGATGGCTCGGGCTTCCTCTGGTACACCGAGCGCAACGGCGGCCCGGAGGTGGAGCTGCGCAAGGCGACGGGTGAGCTGGACCGCTCCGTGGTGAAGCCGGACGCGGGCTTCCGCAACCTGTCCCGCTTCGTCCAGGCGGACAAGACGCTCTTCTTCACTGGCGGCCCCAACCCCACCGAAAGCCACCTGTGGCGCGTGAAGTCCGGCGGCGCCCCGGAGCAGGTGGCCACGGGCACCACCGGCCCGGCCGTGGAGAACGGGCTCGTCTCCAAGAACGGCGGCCTGGTCGTCCTCAACACTCAAGGGCCCAAGGCCATGCCGCGCACCGTGGTGCTCAAGGGCGACGGCACGAAGCTGGGCGAGCTGCCGGAGGTGGCGCAGGAGCCTTCCTTCACGCCGAACTTCGAAATCCGCCAGGTGGGCCCGAAGAAGTTCTGGACCTCGCTGGTGAAGCCGCGCGACTTCAAGCCCGGCCAGAAGCTGCCCGTCATCGTGGAGGTCTACGCGGGGCCCACCGTCACCGTGGTGCACCAGTCCATGGCCGCGCACCTGCTCAGCCAGTGGTTCGCGGACCACGGCTTCCTGGTGGTGAAGGTGGACGGCCGCGGTACGCCGCTGCGCACCTCCGAGTGGAACCGCGCGGTGAAGAACGACTTCGCCACCATCACCCTGGATGATCAGATTGAGGCGGTGCAGGCGCTGGCGAAGGAAGTGCCGGAGATGGACCTGAGCCGCGTGGGCATCACCGGCTGGAGCTTCGGCGGCTACATGGCGGCGCTGGCCGCGCTGAAGCGCCCGGACTTCTTCAAGGCCGCGGTGTCCGGCGCCCCGGTGGTGGACTGGCGCGACTACGACACGCACTACACCGAGCGCTACCTGGGCCTGCCGGAACAGACGCCCCAGGCCTACGAGGTCAGCAGCCTGCTGACGTACGCGAAGAAGGACAGCCCCATTGGCGCGCTGCTGCTCATCCACGGCACCGCGGATGACAACGTGTACTTCTTCCACACGCTGAAGCTGTCGGACGCGCTCTTCCGCGCGGGCAAGCCGCACCAGCTGCTACCCCTGTCCGGCCTCACGCACATGGTGCCGGATCCGCTCATCACCGAGCGCCAGTACGAGCGCGTCATCTCCCACTTCGAGCAGAACCTGAAGAAGTAGGCCTGAGCGCGGCGCAATGCCCTGAAAAGGCAGAGGCCCGGTTCCCTCAAGGGACCGGGCCTCTGTTGCTTCAACCAGTCCGTGAGGAATGGCTGAGACGCGTCACTTCACGCCGCGCGGACGTTCTGCGCCTGCAGGCCCTTCGGGCCCTTGGTGACTTCGAACTCCACCTTCTGGCCCTCGGCCAGGGTGCGGAACCCATCCATGTTGATGGCGGTGTGGTGGCAGAACACGTCCTCGCCCCCGCCGTCCTGGGTGATGAAGCCGAAGCCCTTCGCGTCGTTGAACCACTTCACGGTACCAGTTGCCATTGCGCTTCCTTGCGTTTGCAGGGCAGCCGTGGGGAAGGCCACCCGTTCTGCCCGACGACCGGGGAGACAGAGCTATTTGTAGTGAAAGGGCCGACTGGAAGTCCAGCCGGCCCTCCGGGATTGCCCGACTTGAGCCCCCGCGGCGTCATGTGCGGGGGAGTAAGTCAGATGTCGAGCAGCAGGCGCTCGGGGTCCTCGATGCACTCCTTCACGCGCACCAGGAACTGCACTGCTTCCCGGCCGTCCACCAGGCGGTGGTCGTACGTGAGGGCGATGTACATGATGGGCCGGATGACCACCTGGCCGTCGCGGGCCACGGGGCGCTCCACGATGTTGTGCATGCCCAGGATGCCCGTCTGCGGCGGGTTCAGGATGGGCGTGGACAGCATGGAGCCGAAGATGCCGCCGTTGGTGATGGTGAACGTGCCGCCCGTGAGGTCGGCCATCGTGAGCTTGTCGTTGCGCGCACGGCCGCCGTAGTCACCGACCGTCTTCTCCAGGTCCGCGAGCGACAGCTTGTCCGCGTCACGCACCACCGGCACCACCAGGCCACGGCTGCCGCTCACGGCCACGCCGATGTCGTAGTAGTGCTTGAAGATGACGTCCTCGCCGTCGATCTCCGCGTTGATCTGCGGGAACGCCTTGAGGGCCTCCACGGACGCGCGGATGAAGAAGCTCATGAACCCGAGCTTCACCCCGTGCTTCGCCTGGAACTTGTCGTTGTACTTCTTGCGGAGCGCCATCACCTCGCCCATGTCCACCTCGTTGAAGGTGGTGAGCAGGGCGGCGTTGGACTGCGCCTGGAGCAGGCGTTCCGCGACGCGCTTGCGCAGCGGCGTCATGCGCACGCGCTCCTCGCGCGCGGCGTTGGGACGGGGACCGGACGGCGCGGCGGGGGCCGGGGGCGCGGACGGGCGGTTCAGCTGACCCTGCACGTCCTCCTTCATGATGCGGCCACCGGTGCCGGAGCCCTTCAGCTGGCCCACGTCCACCCGGTTCTCCTCCGCCATCTTCCTGGCGGTGGGGGTGATGCGCGTGTCGCTGCCGGCCGGAGCAGCGGCCACCGGCGCCGCGGCCTGGGCGGGCGCGGGCGTGGCGGCGGCCACGGCGGGAGAAGCGGCGGCGCCGGCACCGGCCTCGATGGTGCCCAGCACGTCGCCCACGCGGACCTTGTCGCCCTCCTTGAAGGCGATGGACGCGACGCTGCCCGCGGCGGGAGCCGGCACGTCGATGGTGACCTTGTCGGTCTCCAGCACGACGAGCGGTTCGTCCGCGGTGACAGACTCACCCTGCTTCTTGTTCCACTTGCCGACGACGGCCTCGGTGATGGATTCGCCGAGCGGAGGGACTTTCAGTTCAACGGCCATTCTGGGGTCCTCGGAGGATGGCTTCTTCGATGATGAGCTGCTGCTCGTAATCGTGCGTCTTCGTGAAACCGGTGGCGGGGCTGGCTGCCTCGGCGCGCCCGATGTAGCCCAGCTTCACCGTCTGCTGCTGAGAACGGCCGGAGAGGAGGTCGTGCAGGCGCGGGAACATGAAGTGCCAGCCACCCGCGTTGCGCGGCTCCTCTTGCACCCAGTACAGCTCCTGGAGCGCCGGCAGCTTCGCCACCAGGTTCGAAAGCTCGTCCTGCGGGAACGGGTAGAGCTGCTCCACGCGCACGATGGCGATGGAGTCGTCCTTGCGCTCGTCCCGGGCCTTGGCCAGGTCGTAGTAGACCTTGCCGCTGCACAAGAGCAGCCGCTTCACCTTCGCGGCGTCCGCCTTCGCGTCCAGGATCACTTCCTTGAACGCGCCCGTGGCCAGGTCGTCCATGCGGCTGGTGGCCTCCGGACGGCGCAGGAGGCTCTTGGGCGACATGATGACCAGCGGCTTGCGCACCGGGCGCAGCACCTGGCGGCGCAGCAGGTGGAAGATCTGCGCGGGCGTGGTGGGGTAGCAGACCTGGAGGTTGTCCTCCGCGCACAGGTCCAGGAAGCGCTCCAGGCGCGCGCTGGAGTGCTCCGGTCCCTGGCCTTCGTAGCCGTGCGGCAAGAGCAGCGTGATGCCGGAGAGCCGGCGCCACTTGCTCTCCGCCGCGGCGATGAACTGGTCGATGATGATCTGCGCGCCGTTGGCGAAGTCACCGAACTGGGCCTCCCACAGGGTGAGGCCGTCCGGCACGTCCAGGCTGTAGCCGTAGTCGAAGCCCAGCACGCCCATCTCCGACAGCGGGCTGTTCCAGACGTTGAAGGTCGCCTTGCCGGAGGCGAACTGGCGCAGGGGCGTGAACTCCTCGCCCGTCTGCGTGTCGTGCAGCACCGCGTGGCGGTGGCTGAAGGTGCCGCGCTCGCTGTCCTGGCCGGACAGGCGGATGCTGTAGCCCTCCGCCAGGATGGTCGCGTACGCCAGCGACTCGCCCTCGCTCCACTGGAGCTCCTCGCTCTCCAGCATGCCCTGGCGCTTCTTGAGCACCGTGCGCTCCACGTCGCGGTGCACGTTGAAGCCCTCCGGCGCGCTGGCCAGCTTCTGGAGCGCGTCACGCAGGGTGGGCTTGGCCACCGCCGTGGACACCTGGGGCGCGTTCTTCAGGAGGCCGCCCTTGTAGGTCTTCCACAGGCCCTCCAGCGCGTTGGGCTCCTTGAACTGGCTCTCCTGGCGGGCGCGGGTGAGCGCCGCGTCGAAGTCCTGGAAGCAGCGCTGCTTGAGCGCGTCCGACTCCTCCGTGGTGATGCGGCCGCCTTCCGCCAGCGTCTTCGCGTACAGCGCGCGCACCGGCGGGTGCTTGCGGATGAGGTCGTACATCGCCGGCTGGGTGAAGGACGGGTCGTCGCCCTCGTTGTGGCCGTAGCGGCGGTAGCAGATGAGGTCGATGACCACGTCGCTCTTGAACGTCTGGCGGTACTCGGCCGCCAGGCGCGCCGCGTGGACGCACGCCTCCGGGTCATCCCCGTTCACGTGGAACACCGGGATGTCCAGCATCTGCGCGATGGCGGTGGAGTAGATGCTGGTGCGCGAGTCCGACGGGTCGGTGGTGAAGCCCACCTGGTTGTTGATGACGACGTGGACCGTGCCGCCCGTGGTGTAGCCCTTGAGGCCGGAGAAGTTGAGCGTCTCCGACGTGACGCCCTGTCCGATGAAGGCCGCGTCGCCGTGGATGAGCAGCGGCATCACCTGCGTGCGCTCGGTGTCCCCGCCGCGGTCCTGCTTGGCGCGCACGCGGCCCTCCACCACGGGGCCCACGCACTCCAGGTGGCTGGGGTTGAAGGCCAGCGACAGGTGCACGTTCTTGCCCGAGCGCGTGGCGTGGTCCGACGAGAAGCCCATGTGGTACTTCACGTCGCCCCGGCCCAGGTACGCCTTGGGGTCCTTGGGGCCGTCGAACTCGCTGAAGATCTGATCCGGCTTCTTGCCCAGGATGTTGGTCAGCACGTTGAGGCGGCCGCGGTGGGCCATGCCGATGACCAGCTCCTTCAGGCCCATGTCGCTGCCCACTTCCAGCAGCGCGTCCAGCATGGGGATGAGCGACTCGCCGCCGTCCAGGCTGAAGCGCTTGGCGCCCACGTACTTCGTGTGCAGGAAGTGCTCGAAGCCCTCCGCGTACGACAGCTTGGTGAGGATGTGCCGCTGCTCGTCCACGGTGAACGGCGTGCGGTTCTCGCTGTGCTCCATGCGCTTCATGAGCCAGCGGCGACGCTCGCTGTCGAGCATCTGCATGAACTCCACGCCGATGGAGCTGGAGTACGTGCGGCGCAGGCGCGTGACGAGCTCCGCCAGGCGCACGCGCTGCTGCGGGAAGACGCCGTTGCACTCCACCGCCTGCTCCATCTCCTTCGGCGTGAAGTGGTTCTCATCCATCAGCGCCACGTCCGCCACGTGGCCCAGCTGCGGGCGCGGACGCTCCAGCGGATCCAGGTGCGCGCGCAGGTGGCCGCGCAGGCGGAAGGCGGTGATGGCCTGATCCACCTTCGACTGCAGCCCGATGTCCTGCGCCGGAGCGGCCGGAGCCTGCGGCGCGGCGGCGGCCTGCACGGCGGCGTCGTTCGCCTTGCCCTTACCCTTGCCCTTGGCCTCCGGTGCGGCGGGTGTCGGCGCCTCCAGCAACTTCGTGTTGAAGATGGGGCGGCCCGTGCCGTTGTTGCGCTCGAACACCTCGCGCCAGCTCGCGTCCACGCTGCCCGGATCCTCGAGGAAGCGCGAGTAGAGCCCCTCGATGAAGTCGATGTTTCCACCAGAGAGGAAACTGTCCTGGAAATTCGCCATGGCGGGGGTCTTTTACTGGATGGGGGACGCGTTGGGGGGTTTTCGCCTCAGTTTGTTGAACCGCGTCATGGCCGGCTGCCCGGCTTCACTCCAGGGAGCAGATGGAGTCATGCCCCGCGTGAGCGCAGCTTCACCGAGCACTGGATTCCCTCTGCTGGGATGAGCTCAAAGGAGACGCCAGGACCCCTGGCATGCTGAACAGACGTACATCCGAGGCACATGAGACACGGGGTCCGGGGGCCCCCATGGCGGTTCAGGAGTGGTAAGCACTCGCCCCCCGCTTTCCACCCACTTTTTCCGAGAACGTACCGACATGCTCCTTCAGGGCAAGAAGCTGCTCATCACCGGCGTGCTCACCCCGCAGTCCCTGGCCTTTGGCGTCGCGGAGCATGCGATCGCGCAGGGCGCGGAGGTCATCCTCACCGGCTTTGGCCGGGCCAAGTCCCTCACCGAGCGCAGCGCGAAGCGGCTCAAGCCCGGCACGGAGGTGCTGGAGCTGGACGTGACGAACCCGGCGCACTTTCCGGCGCTGACAGAGGCGCTGCGGCAGAAATGGGGCCGCGTGGACGGCGTGCTGCACGCCATCGCGTACGCGCCCGAGGACGCGCTGGGCGGCAACTTCCTCAACACGCCGTGGGAGAGCGCGCAGACCGCGTTCCGCATCTCCACCTTCTCCGTGAAGGAGCTGGCGGTGGCGTGCGTGCCGCTGATGACGCAGGGCGGCTCCATCGTGGCGCTGGACTTCGACAACCGGCAGGCGTGGCCCATCTATGACTGGATGGGTGTGTGCAAGGCGGCCATGGAGGCCACGGTGCGCTACCTGGCGCGCGACCTGGGGCCCAAGGGCATCCGCGTGAACGCGCTCGCCGCGGGGCCGCTCGCCACCATCGCGGCCAAGGGCATCCCGGGCTTCAAGGCGCTGGCGCAGTACTGGGGCAAGCAGGCGCCGCTGGGCTGGAGCGACAAGGACAGCCACGACCACGTGGCCAAGACGGCCTGTGCACTTCTGTCCGATTGGCTGTCCTCCACCACCGGCGAGATGATTCACGTCGACGGCGGCTACCACGCGGTAGGCGCACCCCCAGTGGAGACGGTGGAAGCACCGGCCGAAGGGGTCTCCGCGACCCCCACGCCGAAAGAAGGCTGAATCCAACCCACCTTTCTGGAAAGTCCAGACAAACGCCTGCCAGGCTTCCCGGCGGACGGGAGCCCCCCGCTTCCGCCCGTCGGAGCGCTCACGGTAGGATCACCCATGCAGCGCAGGCGCATCCCGCAATCCGCGGAGCCTGCGCGAGGAGCCGTGGCACAGTGAGCACCAACGTCTTGCTGGTGGACGACAGTCCGACCGTCCGCAACATCCTCAAGATCTACCTGATGAACCTCAAGGTCAGCATCGTGGAGGCGGAGGACGCGCAGCGCGCGTTGCAGCTCTTGCGGTTGGTGCCGGTGAGCGTGGTGATCGCCGACATCAACATGCCGAACATGGATGGCATCACCTTCGTGAAGGAGGTTCGCGCCAGCGCGCAGCCGCAGGTGCAGAAGGTGCCGGTCATCCTCTTGACGGCGGAGAAGGGAGAGGACCTGCGCCAGCGCGGTTCGGCGGCGGGGGCCAACGCCTTCATCCAGAAACCGGTGTCGCATGACGAGCTGACCAAGACGGTGCGTCAGTTCCTGAGCGGGGGCTGAACCCGTGAGTCTGCCGACCCTGCTGCTGGTGGATGACAGCGACGCCATCCTGGCGTTGGAGCGGGCCATCCTCTCCGGGCACTACACCATCCACACGGCCAGCAACGGCCGTGAGGCGCTGGACAAGGTGGGGCGGCTGCACCCGGCGGCGGTGCTCTTGGACCTGTCCATGCCGGAGATGGACGGGGACGAGGTGCTCCAGCGGATGAAGGCGGACTCGGGCACGGCGGACATCCCGGTCATCATCATCTCATCGGAGAAGCAGCGCGCGGAGGCGTGCCTGGGGCTGGGCGCGGAGGCGTTCCTGGCCAAGCCCTTCCGCGCGGACGAGCTGCTCCTGCGCGTGGGCGAGGCGCTGGAGAACGCGCGCCGGCGCTCGCGCTCCGGGGCCATGCTGATCCTCCGGCTCAACGTGGGCGAGCGTGAGTTCGCCGTGCCGCTGGACTCCGTGAAGGAGGTCCTGCTGCAGCCCCTGACGCGGCCGCTGCCCACGGGGCCGTCGTACCTGCGCGAGTACGTGGAGCTGCGCGGCCAGGCGGTGTGCGTGCTGGACGTGGCGCTGCGGCTGGGCGTGCAGCACAAGGTGTCCATCGCGGAGCGGATGCTGGTGGTCATTGAAACGGAGGGCGTGTCGCTGGCGCTCACCGTGGACACCGTGAAGGACCCGGAGGAGTTCCAGGCGAGCGACATCGACCGGCGCGAGAAGGTGGGCGGCGCCGAGCACGGCCTGCTGCAGGAAGGGCTCGTGGGCATGCTGCGCACGGGTGGCCGCGCGCTGCCCATCCTGGATCCGAAGGTGTTCATCACGCGGGGACTCCTGCGCGACCTGCCCGCGCTGCTCGCGCCGGTGGAGGAAGAGCGGAGCGCATGAGTGCGGGGCTCGACCCGAGGCTTCTGGCCCGTGCCCGGGAAGTGGTGGCGGACACCACCGGCTTCCGGGACGACGCCATCGCCCAGGAGGCGGTGGAGCGCGTGCTGCGGGCGGAGCTGGCCCGGGGGCGCGTGCCCACGGAGGTCCTGAGCGAATTGCAGCAGCTGGGCTCGCCGCTGGCCTACACGCTGGTGCGCGCGGTCCTGGTGGGGGAGACGTACTTCTTCCGCCAGCCGGAGCACTTCCGCTACATCACCCATGAGGGCATTCCGACGGCGCTGCGCCACGGTGCCATGCACCTGCGCGGCTGGAGCGCCGGGTGCGCCACCGGCGAGGAAGCCTATTCGCTGGGCGCGTGCCTGCTGGCGTGCGCGCCCCCGGGGATGCCGGTGGAGGTGGTGGGCACGGACCTGCACGAGGCCAGCCTGGAGGCCGCGCGGCGCGGCACCTACGGCGCGTGGTCCCGGCGCGAGTCCGCCCCCGCGCTGCACCCCGTCTACGAGCTCCACAACGGGCGGCAGGTGTCCATCCTCCCGGAGGTGCGCAAGGTGACGCGCTTCGCGCCGGCGAACCTGCTGGCGCCCCTGCCGGAGCGCTTCGGGCATTTCGACTTCATCCTCTGCCGCAACGTGCTCACGTACTTCTCTCCGTCCGCGCGCGACGCGGCCATCGTCCACCTGGCGCGGGCGCTGGTGCCGGGGGGCCTCATGTTCCTGGGCACGGTGGAGGTGGACCGCACGCCGCCGGGGCTCACGCGCGAGGGGCCTCCGGAGCTGCAGGCCTTCCGCAAGCCCCGCCCGGAGGAGCGCACCTTCGCGCAATTGCCCGTGGCGCAGCCCGTGCTCGCGCCGCGCATGACGCCCGCGCCCCGTCGGCTGTCCGCGCCCATGCCGGTCTCGCCCACGCCGCCGCCCGTCCCTCCGCCCTCGCCCTCGCGGATGCACCTGCAGGCGTTGGAGCGGATTGAAGAGGGCAACGTGGCCGGGGCGACGGCGGTGCTGGAGCTGCTCGTGAAGCAGGCGCCGGACTACCTGCCGGGCCTCCTGGAGCTGGCGCTCCTGCGCGAGCGCGCGGGAGCCCGTGACGCGGCCTTCCCGCTGATGCGCGCGTTGCGCACGCGGGCGGGGCAGTTGCCACCGGACACGCTGGTGGATGGACCGGAGGCGCTGCCCGCGCGCTTCTATCTGGCGTCCGCTGACGCCTACCTGAATCTGGGGGCGCTGGAATGAAGGGGACGCCGCTGGTGGTGGACGAGACCCTGGAGTCGGAGACGCGGGACCTGCTCGCACGCCGGGCCGCGCGCCTGCGCGAGCAGGGCGAGTCGACGGTGGAGGAGGCGGTCCATTGGATCGCCGAGTTCCCGCTGGGCGAGGAGCGCTACGCGCTGCCGCTGGAGTCGCTGCGCGCCGCGCTGCCCCTGCGCATGGTGACGCCGGTGCCGCTGTCCGCGCCCGCGGTGATTGGCGTGCTGCGCTTCCAGGGCCAGGTGCTGTCCGCGCTGAGTCTGGCGTCGCTGCTGGGCGGCCACGGGTGGCGGCAGGACCCGGCCGTGCTGCTGGTGGTGGACCGGGGCGACGGCGAGCTGTGCGCGCTCGACTGCGAGGCGATTCCTCGCCCCACGACGTTGTCGCTCGCGTCCGTGGAGGCCGCGCGCGCCCGGGCGGAGGGGCCGGTGGTGGAGGTCTTCACCCACGACCGGCAGCTCATCCACCTCATCGACCCGAAGCGCCTGTTCGGCCGGTCCGACGGGGGAGTGCGCCATGCCCGTTGATCCGATGCTGCAGCCGCTGGTGGCGGGCTTCGCGGTGGAGGCCCAGGAGGTCATCCAGAAGGTCACCATGGACCTGCTGGAGCTGGAGCGCGAGGGGCTGGAGAACGACGCGCTCGCGAAAATCTACACGCGGCTGGGCCGCCACCTGCACACGCTGAAGGGCAGCGCCTCGTCGCTGGGGCTCCAGGACCTGGGCGACATCGCCCACAAGCTGGAGGACGCGCTGGCGCCGCTCAAGGCGCACACGCAGAAGATGCCTCGCCCGGTGGTGGACGTGCTGCTGCACGGGCTGGACCTCTTCATGCTGCGCGCCCAGGCGCACGCGGACGGACGCGGGGACGACCTGCCGAACCCCGCCGCCGCGCTGGCCCAGCTGGTCGCCGCCGCGCCGCCCCCGGAAGAGGCCGCGGTGCTGCCGGGGGGCGCCTTCGCTCAGGCGCAGCCTGTCGTGGCCGGTGGCCCGCCCTCCGCGGCCAGCACCCCGCCTGTCCCGGCCGAAGCGCTGTCATCGCCGGAGCCCGCGGGGGAGTCCTCCGACGCCGGGTGGCGCGTGAGCGCGAACCAGGTGACGTCGCTGATGCGCGAGGTGGAGCGCCTGCGCGAGGTTCGCCTGCGGGTGGAGGAGCGCAGCCGGGAGCTGGAGCGGGTGTCCACGCTGCTCGCGAAGCAGGGCCTGCTGGCGGAGACCGCGGAGGCGCGCACGCTGTTGTCCGGTACGGGCCGCTCCCTGCGCACCGACGGCGAGGAGACGAGCGACGTCGTGGACGCGCTGGAGGACGGCCTCAAGGCCATCACCACGCGCCCCACGCGCACCATCCTGGACCCGTTGCAGCGCATGGTGCGCGACCTGTCCCGCCAGCTGGGGAAGGAAGCGCGGCTGTCGGTGGTGGGCGCGGAGGTGTCGCTGGACCGGCGCCTGCTGGAGAAGCTCCAGGGCGCGCTCGTGCACATCCTGCGCAACGCCGTGGACCACGGCCTGGAGATGCCCGCCGAGCGCGAGAAGGCTGGCAAGCACCACGAGGGCGCGCTCACGCTGCGCGTGGAGCAGCAGGGCAACCTCCTGTACCTGGAGGCGAGCGACGACGGGCGCGGCATCGACCTGGCGCAGGTGCGCAAGGCCGCGGAGAAGCGCGGGCTCGTCACCGCGGAAGAGGTGGCGCGGCTCAACGACAACCAGGTGCGCGAGCTCATCTTCCGCGAGGGCTTCAGCACGCGCTCGGACGTGACGGACACCTCCGGGCGCGGTGTGGGCCTGGACGCGGTGCGCGCCACGGTGGAGTCGCTGCAGGGCCGCATCGAGGTGTCCAGCACGCGCGGGCAGGGCACGCGCTTCGTGCTGACCCTGCCGGTGGACCTGGGCAGCTCCCCGGTGCTGATGGTGCGCGCGCTGGAGCAGTTCGTGGGCCTGCCCATGCTGGCGGTGGAGTCCACGCAGCTGGCGCGCCCGGACATGCTTCGCGTGGGCAAGCGCCGCACGCACCTGGAACACCAGGGGCAGCTGTTGCCGGTGGTGGACCTGGGCGCGCGGCTGGGGCTGCGCGCGTCGTCTCCGCCCACGGAAGGCCAGCCGCTGCTCATCGTGCAGAGCGGCGGCAAGCGCGTGGCGCTGGGCGTGGACGCGGTGGTGGGGGACCGGGACCTGGTCATCCGCCCGCTGCCGTCGGAGGTGCGCGACGTGGCGGCCTGGCAGGGCGCGGCGACGCTCAGCCGGGGGGAGTTGCTGCTCATCCTCCGGCCGGACTGGGTGGTGTCGGATTCGGAGAAGGTGACGGTGTCCGCGGTGAGCCGGCGGGCGCTGGTGGTGGATGACTCGCTCACCGCGCGCGCGCTGCACCGGGCGATGCTGGAGGCGGGCGGCTTCCAGGTGCACCTGGCGGCCAGCGGGGCGCGGGCGCTGGAGCGGCTGCAGGCGGACACCTACGACGTCGTCATCTGCGACCTGGACATGGAAGAGATGGACGGCATCGAGCTCATCGCACGGCTTCGCGAGCGCAAGGACACGCACACGCTGCCCGTCATCCTGGTCTCCGCGCACGACACCACCGTGGCGCGCGAGCGGGGCCTGGCATCCGGAGCGGACGGCTTCCTCAGCAAGCGCGAGTGCGCCGCGGGCCGACTGCTCGCGGAGGTTCTGGACGTGATGAGCCGCAGGGGGAGCCGCGCGTGAGCTCGAAGAAGCCCATTCGCGTGCTCGTGGTGGATGACTCGCCCACCATGGCCAACACCCTCACCGCGCTGCTCACGGAGGAGCCGCGCATTGAAGTGGTGGGCCGGGCGGGGGACGGCAACCGCGCCGTGCAGCTGGCGCGCCTGCTGCGCCCGGACGTCATCACCATGGACCTGTTGCTGCCCGGCCTGGATGGTCCGGCGGCCATCGGGCACATCATGTCCCAGGCCCCCGCGCGCATCCTGGTGGTGAGCGCCGTGGCGGAGCAGCGTGGCGTGGACCTGGGCTTTCAAGCCATGAGCGCCGGAGCGCTGGAGCTCATCGGCAAGCCCAACGTCACCAACGCGGAGGAGCTGCGCCGCTGGGGCCGGGACCTGGCCCACTCCGTGTGCCTGATGGCGGAGGTGCCGGTCATCTCCCGCCGTCCGCGCGTCGTGGCGCCGCCGCCCATGCCCAGCGGGACGCGGGTGGACGTGTTCGGCATCGTCGCGTCCACCGGTGGGCCTCCCGCGCTGGCGGAGGTGCTGTCCAAGCTGCCCCGCGACCTGCCGGTGCCCATGCTCGTCGCGCAGCACATCACCGTGGGCTTCACGCAGGGCATGGTGCGCTGGCTGTCCCAGGTGTGCGAGCTCCAGGTGGGCGTGGCGCGCGACGGCGAGCGGCTGGAGCCGGGCCGCGTGTACTTCCCGCTGGATGGCCATGACCTGCTGGTGGACAGCGTGGGCCTGGCGCGCCTTCAGCGCAGCACCGGCGGGCCGTGTCCCAACGGGGACGTGCTCTTGAGCTCGCTGGCCATGGCGTACGGCCGGCGCAGCGGCGGCGGTGTGCTCACCGGCATGGGTGAGGACGGCGCGCGGGGCCTGCTGGCCATCCGTCAGGCCGGAGGCGTCACCCTGGCGCAGGACGAGGCGTCCAGCGTCGTCTACGGCATGCCTCGCGCCGCCGTGGAGTTGAAGGCCACCGACGGGGGCACGCCCCTGGCGCTGGTGGCGGACCTCATCCTGCAGAGCTGTCAGCGTCCGTCGTTCCGTCCTGCCCGTGGCCCGGAGGGGGGGCCCCGGTGAGCCGTTTCCCACCTACGAACCGCAGTCGCCTGCGCTGTTCCTGGCGTCACCTGGCCGACAGTTGGCCGCTTGAGGACGCCACCCCTGGAGTCCTCCCTTGAAGCCAGCCACCGCGCTCCCCGTCTCCTTCCTGCGCGGGCTCGGGCTCGCGCCGAAGTTCGTGCTCGTCACGGCCGTCATCAGCGCCTCCGTGGCGCTGCTGCTCACCCTCATCGCCACCCGCCAGCTGGAGTCCAACCTGGAGGAGCGCCACGCCAGCGAGGGCGAGGCCGTGGCGCTGAGCCTGGCCATCGCGGCGGAGCAGGGCGTGTCCGCGGGCATGGGCTCGCTCCAGCCGCTCTTGGAGACGTTCCGCGAGCGCGAGGACCTGGCCTACATCTTCATCCAGGACCCCACGGGCTTCGTGCTGGTGCATTCGTTCCAGGGCGCCTTCCCGGAGAACCTGAAGGCCGCGCTCGACGCGCAGCCCGGCATGGGCACGGGCCGCACCCGCGTGGTGCCGGAGGTGCGCATCCTGCGCGGCGGCAAGACGCTGCGCGCGCTGGACGTGTCCGCGGCCGTGGCGGAGAAGGGGCGGCTGGGCACCGTGCACGTGGGCATGGCGCGCGAGTTCATCGACGCGAGGGTGGATGCGCTGCGCTGGGAGATGCTGCTGTTCGCGCTCCTCCTGGAGGCGTGCGGCGTGGTGCTGGCGGCGCTGTTCGGCCGGAGCATCGTGCGGCCGCTGGCGGAGCTCACCTCCGTGGCGGGCCACATCGTGTCGTCCGGCGACCTCACCCGCGACATCCGTGCGCGCGGCAACGACGAGGTGGGGCGGCTGGCCAACTCCTTCTCCCAGATGGTGGGCAAGCTGCGCGAGGTGACGGTCAACCTCCAGCACGCCGCCACCGCGCTCACCCAGTCCACGGACCATCTCAACGCGTCTTCCACCGAGCAGGCGCAGACCATCTCCCGCCAGGCCGCCGCGCTGCAGGAGACGCAGGTGACGGCGCAGGAAATCAAGCAGACGTCCACGCTGGCCGCGCAGAAGGCGGAGAGCGTGCTCAGCGTCGCCGAGCGCGCGGACACCCTGGCCAGGGCGGGCGAGGCCTCCATCGAGCAGACGATGGCGGGCCTCAACGACATCCGCGCGCAGGTGGGCGAAATCGCGGAGAAGATCCTCGAGCTGGGCGAGCGCACGCGCCAGATTGGCGGCATCACCCAGACGGTGAAGGACCTGGCGGACCAGTCCAACATGCTCGCGCTCAACGCGGCCATCGAAGCGGTGCGCTCCGGTGAGCACGGCAAGGGCTTCAGCGTGGTGGCGCGCGAAATCCGCGCCCTGGCGGACCAGTCCATCCAGGCGACCACGCGGGTGCGGGAGCTGTTGGACGACATCGCCAACTCCGTCACCGCCGCGGTGCGCATCACGGAGCGCGGCGCGGAGCGGATGGAGGCGGGCCTGGCGCAGGTGCGCGACAGCGGGCAGAACCTGCGCGAGCTGTCCTCCATCGTCCAGGACAACGCCGCCGCCGTCCGGCAGATCGCCGCCGCGGTGAATCAGCAGAACGTGGGCATCAATCAAATCACCCTGGCGGTGAATGACTTGTCCAAGATGATGGACGACACCGTGGCCCGCATCGGCTCCACCGGTGAGGCGGCCACCACGCTGCAAATCATCTCCGAGCAGCTCTCCAGCGCCGTGGGCGCGTACAAGGTCGAGTCCAAGGCGGAGTAGGAAACACGAAGGCCCCGAGTCCCCATGAAGGGGGCCCGGGGCCTCGGATGTTTCAGGGCCTCGCGGCGCCTTACGCCGGCACGGCCTCGGTGGCTTCCGCCTGGAGCTTCACGGCGTCGTCCACGACGTCGAAGCGGGCCACGCCGCCGCTCTTGAGGGAGCCGAACAGCAGCGCCTCCGCGAGTGGCTTCTTGAGGGTGTTGTCCACGAGCCGCGCCATGGGGCGCGCACCGAAGGCCGGGTCGTAGCCGTGTTCCGCCAGCCACGCGCGGGCGGCGGGCGTGAGCTCCAGCTTGACCTTCTTCTCGTCGAGCACCTTCTGGAGCAGGCGCACTTCCTTGTCCACGACCTTGAGGATGACCTCGGGGGGCAGGCCGGAGAAGAGAATCCAGCCGTCCAGCCGGTTGCGGAACTCCGGCGTGAAGGTGCGCTCGATGGCCTTCTTCGCCCGCGAGCCGTCCACCACCACGCTGGTGTCACCGAAGCCCATGGCCTTGGTGCTCATCTCCTGCGCACCCGCGTTGGTGGTCAGGATGAGGATGATGTTGCGGAAGTCCGCCTTGCGGCCGTTGTTGTCCGTGAGCGTCGCGTGGTCCATCACCTGGAGCAGGATGTTGAAGAGGTCCGGGTGGGCCTTCTCAATCTCATCCAGCACCAGCACCGCGTACGGGTGCTTGCGCACGGCGTCCGTGAGCAGGCCGCCCTGGTCGAAGCCCACGTAGCCCGGAGGCGCGCCAATGAGGCGGCTCACCGTGTGCTTCTCGGAGTACTCGCTCATGTCGAAGCGGAGGAACTCCACGCCCAGGCTCTGCGCCAGCTGCTTCGCCAGCTCCGTCTTGCCCACGCCCGTGGGGCCGGAGAAGAGGAAGCTGCCAATGGGCTTCTCCGGCGCCCGCAGGCCGGAGCGCGACAGCTTGATGGCGCCCACCATCTCTTCAATGGCCTTGTCCTGCCCGTAGATGACGCCCTTGAGCTCCTTGTCCAGGTTCTGAATCTGGACGCCTTCGCTCGCGGACACGCTCTTGGCCGGAATCTTGGCCATCTTGGAGACGACCTGCTCCACGTCGTGCGCGGAGACGATGCCCGTGCGCACGCCTTCCGGCTTGAGCCGCTCGGCCGCGCCGGCCTCGTCGATGACGTCGATGGCCTTGTCCGGCAGGAACCGGTCGTTGATGTGCTTGGCCGCCAGCTCCGCCGCCGCCTGGAGCGCACCCTCGCCGTACTTCACGTGGTGGTGCTCCTCGTAGCGGCTGCGCAGGCCCTCCAGCACCTTGACGGTGTCCTCCACGCTGGGCTCGTCCACTTCAATCTTCTGGAAGCGGCGGGACAGCGCGCGGTCGCGCTCGAAGGACGCCTTGAACTCCTGGAACGTCGTGGACCCGATGCAGCGCAGCCTGCCTGACGCCAGCGCGGGCTTGAGCAGGTTGGACGCGTCCATGGAGCCGCCGCTCGTGGCGCCGGCACCGACGATGGTGTGGATCTCGTCGATGAAGAGGATGGCGTCCGGCAGCTCCTGGAGCGCCTTGAGCACGCCCTTCAGACGCTCCTCGAACTGGCCGCGGAACTTGGTGCCCGCGAGCAGCGCGCCCATGTCCAGCGAGTAGACGACCGCGTCCTTGAGCGCGGCCGGCACGCGGCCTTCCGTGATGAAGAGCGCCAGGCCCTCCGCGATGGCCGTCTTGCCCACGCCGGCCTCACCCACGTAGAGCGGGTTGTTCTTGCGGCGGCGGCAGAGCACCTGGATGGTGCGCTCCAGCTCCTTGTCGCGGCCGATGAGCGGGTCGATGCGGCCCGCCTTCGCCTCCACGTTGAGCTGCACGGCGTACGCTTCCAGCGGGCTCTTCTTCTGGGTCTCGCCGTCGTCGTCGTCACCGGCGGGGGTGGGGCGCGGCTCGCCCTCGGACTCGCCGTCCTTGGTGGTTCCGTGGGAGATGAAGTTGAGCAGGTCCAGGCGGGTGACGCCCTCCTGCTGCAGCAGGTAGAGCGCGTGGCTCTCCTCTTCACGGAACATGGCGACCAGCACGTCGCCCCCGTCGATGTACTTCTGCTCCGCGGACAGCGCGTGCATGGCGGCGCGGTGGAGCACGCGCTCCACGCCGATGGTCTGCTGCGGCTCCGCGTCCACGTCGTCAGGCAGGCGCTCGACCGTCTCCTCCAGGAAGGAGGTCAGGTTCTCCTGCAGGCGCTTGACGTTCGCGCCGCAGCCCTTGAGCACCTCGCGGGTGCGTGACTCACGGGTGAGGGCCAGGAGCAGGTGCTCCAGCGTCAGGTACTCGTGGCGCATCTTCCGCGCCTCGTCGAGCGCGGTGCGGAAGCTGGCCTGCAATTCTTTGGCAATCGATGGTCCTGCCACGGTTCAGCCTTCCTCGGGTTCCATGGACAGCCGCAGGGGGAACCCGTTGTCCCTCGCCGCGGCCTCCACTGTCTTGAGCTTCGTATCGGCGACGTCGTAGGTATAAACGCCCGCCACACCGATGCCGTTGTAATGAACGTGCATCATGATCTGCACGGCATCCGTCTCCGACTTGTGGAAGATCTCCTTGAGCACGGCCACGACGAACTCGCGCGTGGTGTAGTTGTCGTTGTGCAGGAGGACCTTGTAGAGCGTCGGCCTCTTCAGCTTCTGCTTGGGGACGGCCTCCGTGACGACCTGGCCGTCATCGTGTTGGTGCTTCTGAGCCATGGGCTTGCGGACTCCCTTGCCTTCGCTTCGCGAACCATTGGCGGGCCCTGCTTGAAACCGCTTAGACCCGCTCCTTGAAACCCGTCTCCGCCCACCACAGTGGCAGGCCGCTCTCGACGGCTGCCCGCTCGTGCGCCAGGAAGCCGCGCACCGCCCGGTCCAGGCCGGGGTGAAGGAACAGATGCGCACTGTACGTGAGGTGCGGCTCGAAACCCCGGGTGAGCTTGTGCTCGCCGCCTGCTCCGGGCTCGAAGCGCTCGCGGCCCCGGGCGATGCAGTCCTCCACCGGGTGGTAGAGGCACACGTTGAAGTGCAGGAACGGATGTTCCTCGAACGCACCCCAATAACGGCCGTACAGCGTGCTCGGCCCGGTGAAGTTGAACGCCCCCGCCACCCTGCGGCCTTCCCGCCGGGCCTCCACGAACTCGCACCGGTGCTTGAAGCCGGCGAGCAGGCGGGCGAAGAAGTCCTCGGTCAGCGAGCGCACGCCCCACGGGTAGCGGTCCACCGTGGAGACGTAGAGTTGGTGGGCGCAGGCCGCGTCCACCTCCTCCAGCGCGTCGCCCCGGAGCGTCCGCAGGGTGATGCCCTGGTCCTCCACCTCGCGCCGCTCCCGCTGAATCTGGTGCCGCCGCTTGGAGCGGAAGCGGCCGAGGAAGTCCTCGAACGTCTGGTAGCCCGCGTTGCGCCACAGGTACTGCACGCCCAGGCGCAGCGCGTAGCCCTGCGCCTCCAGCACCGGCAGCTCCTCCGGGGTGGGGAAGAGGACGTGGACGCTGGAGAGCCCCTCCGCGCGCGCGTACTCCAGCGCGGCGTTGTACAGCTCCGCCTCGCGGAACGGGGCGTCCTCGCCGGGGGCCACCAGCACGCGGCGGCCGGTGGCGGGCGTGAAGGGCACGCCCAGGACGAGCTTGGGGTAGTAGCGGATGCCCGCGCGCTCGGCGGTGGTGGCCCAGGCGGCGTCGAAGACGAACTCGCCGTGGCTGTCGTCCTTCAGGTATGCGGGCGCGGCGGCGACCAGGCGTGAGCCCCGCCACAGGGTGAGGTGGCGCGGGTGCCAGCCTCGCTCGGGCACCACGCTGCCGCTCTCTTCCAGGGCGGCGAGGAAGCCCCACTCCAGGAACGGCACCGACCCCGGGTCCACGAGCGCGTCCCATGCCGACGCGGGAACGTCGGTGATGGACGTGAGCAGGCGTAGCGTGGTGGGGAGCGAGGCGGACATGGACGTGGCGAGCGCCAGCCTATAACGGCGGGTGGCGGCTGCCGCCACGACCGGCGGGCCGCCCTATTTGCCGCGCGTGAGCTCCTGGGCGAGGAAGCCGGCGACCTCCGTGAGCCCCGCGGCGGCGCGCTTGCGGCCCTCGTCGGACTCCATGACCCGGCGGGCGGCGTCGCTGGCGGTGCCCACCTCCAGGTCCACCAGGATGAGGAAGGCGCTCCACCCGGCCGTCACGTTGGCGACCTTGCCCGGCCGCTGGGGCCGGTCGCTCAGGGTGGCGGCCACCTTCTCCAGGAGGCCTTCTTCCTTGAGACGTTTCGTGCCCCCGAGCATCTGCGTCCAGGTGGCCTCCAGGAGGGAGGTCAGCAGGCGCCCGGAGAGGGCGGTGGAGAGGCGCTGGGAGGCCTCCTCGGCGTCCACGCGGTGGGCGTCCGCGTAGGTGGGGCTCAGCTTGGCCACCACCACGGCCTTGGTGGCCAGGTGGGCGAGGCGGGGCGGGTAGGGCATGGTGCCATGTCTTACATCGGTGACGGGCCGGGCTCCATCCGGAGTGAATGGCCAGCGCGAGGCGTTTGCCTGACAGCCGGACAGGTTGCTATGGGGCCCGGCGCCCTTTAGAGGAAGCGGACTTTCGTAGGGAGAACAGAATGTCAGTGAACATCCAGCTCGAGTGGACCCCCAACCCCAGCACGCTGAAGTACGTGGTGGACCGCAAGCTGCTGGGCGGTGGCGCCGTGAACTTCACCAACCGGGACGAAGCGCAGGCGAAGTCGCCCCTGGCGCTGCGGCTCATGGACATCCAGGGCGTGACGGCGGTGATGCTGGGCACGAACTTCGTCACGGTGACGAAGGGCGAGTCCGGCGAGTGGGACGAGCTCAACGACTCCGTGATGTCCACGCTGGACACGCACCTGTCGGAGGGCCTGCCGGTGGTGGACGAGGCGGCCGTCGCGGCGGCGCGCCAGACGGTGTCCGCGGACGGCACGGTGGAGCAGCGCATCCAGGTCATCCTGGACGAGGAGATCCGCCCGGCCGTGGCGCAGGACGGCGGTGACATCACGCTGGACCGCTTCGAGGACGGCATCGTGTACCTGCACATGAAGGGTTCGTGCGCGGGCTGCCCGTCGTCCACGGCGACGCTGAAGATGGGCATCGAGGGCCGGCTCCGGGAGATGATCCCGGAGGTCACCGAAGTGGTGTCCGTCTGAGACGCAACGTCAAGGCGCCGCAGGTCCGCAAGGAGCTGCTTCCGGACCAGTCCCAATCGCTCCTGCGCGAGCTGCACCTGCTCACGCGCGAGGGGAACCTCAACGCGGACGCGCTGCGCAAGCTCAAGCAGGTCAACCACCTGGTGGGCCTGCTTCGGCCCGCCATGGAGGACGTGCAGACGCGCCACGCGAACCCGCTGGTGGTGGACGCGGGCAGCGGCAACGCGTACCTGGGCTTCGTCGTCTACGAGCTGTTCCTGAAGGACGCGGCGGGCGGTGAGCTGCTGTCCATCGAAGGGCGGCCGGACCTGACCGAACGCGCGAAGGGCCGCGCCGAGCGGCTGCACTTCGACCGGATGCGCTTCCAGACGGCGCACATCGACGCGGCGGAGTACCCGGAGCGCATCCACGTGCTGATGGCGCTGCACGCATGCGACACGGCCACGGACGACGCGCTGGTGGCGGCCATCAAGCACGGCGCGGACCACGTGGCGGTGGTGCCGTGCTGTCAGGCGGAGGTGGCCGCGCAGCTGAAGGAGAAGAAGGCGAAGCCGGCCGGCTCCATGTCGCTGCTCTTCCAGCACCCGTGGCACCGGCGCGAGTTCGGCTCTCACCTGACGAACGTCATCCGCGCGCTGACGCTGGAGGCGTACGGCTACCAGGTGACGGTGACGGAGCTGACCGGGTGGGAGCACTCGTTGAAGAACGAGCTCATCCTCGGGCGGCGGGTGCACGGGGACAACCGGCGCGCGCGGCTGCAGCTCCAGGCGCTGTTGGCGGAGACGGGCGTGCAGCCCCGGCTGGCGCGGCTGCTGGGCATCAAGCCCGCGGGCTCGGCCGGTGGTGGCGCGGAGGCGGAGCCCGTGTCGGAAGCGGAGCCGGCTCCGGAGCCCACGTCGGACGCAGCGCCCGCGGCGCCGTCCGAATCCTGAACGCAAGCGGACCCCACCTGGACCGTAGGGTGGGGCAGGTGACCTCACGGGAGGGGGAGGCGTGTTCCCCCGCACCGGGAAGGACCGCCGACCTGGCCGTGCGAGGCGGCCGGGCAGGCGTTACATGCCCTCCGTCCGCGCGATGCGCACGGGACGACATTCCAGAGGCCCGGTCTCCTTGAGGACGCGTCCGGGAGAATGTCGGAGGACGTGGGCACGTCAGGGGTACCGGTCAGGATGACGTCGATGCGGGAGGTCGGGCTCGGCGGCAGGACCCAGGGCGGCGTTCGCGGTGTCTGAATGTCGGGGTACGGAGTCTCGTCCCGGGATGGGGCCGGCCGGTGGCCGTCAGGGCACCGGATGCGAGTGGGACGAGCCGTGAAGCCTCCGCCGCGACGCGGTGGAGGGTGTTGATGGGAAGGGGCATGGCCTTGGAGCTGGATGACTGGGGTGGGAGCGGGCCGCTCCTGCACTTCGCCTGCGCGAACGGTTTTCCTCCGGAGACGTACCGGAAGCTCTTCGCGCGGCTCGCGACCCGCTATCACGTGGTGTCGCTGCGCATGCGGCCGCTGGTGCCGGGCCAGGACCCGAAGGCGCTCACGACCTGGAAGGAGCTGGGCGAGGACCTCGCGCGCGAGCTGAAGGCGCGGGGGCGCTCTGGCGTGCTGGGCGTGGGGCACAGCGTGGGCGGCACGAGCACGTTGATGGCCGCCGCCGCGAACCCGGGGCTGTTCCGCGCGGTGGTGGCGTTGGACCCCGTGCTCATCACCGGGTCCCGGCTGTGGGCGCTGCGCCTGATGAAGCTGCTGGGCCGCATGGACCGCTCCGCCATCGTGCAGGGCGCGCTGCGGCGGAGGGACCGCTGGGCGACGCGCGAGGACGCCGCCACCGCGTACCGCCAGCGCAAGCTGTTCAAGGACTGGGACGCGGACTGCTTCAGCGACTACATCACGCACGGGCTGGTGCCCACGGAGGCGGGCGACTTCCGCCTGCGCTTCCCGCGCGAGTGGGAGGCCCGCATCTTCGAGACCTTCCCCGCGGATCCATGGAAGCTCATCCGCGACAACACGACGCCCACGCTGGTGCTGCGCGGCGAGCGCTCCGACACGCTGTTGCCCGACGCGCTGGCGCGGGCGGAGCAGGAGATGAAGCGCACGCGGGTGGACTCGCTGCCGCTCGCCTCGCACCTGTTCCCCATGGAGAAGCCCCGCGAGACGGCCGAGCGGGTGCTGACGTTCCTGGACGAGCTGCCTCCCGAGGACGTCACGACGCACTGATGCGTCAGCCGTAGGCCTCGCGCTTGATGCGCTTGTCCGGGATGCCCAGCTCGTGCAGGTGGCCCAGCACCGCCTCCATGAAGCGCGGCGTGGCGGGCGTGCGTGTCTCCAGCGCCTTGCGCCGGTCCCACGGGGTGATGGCGGGCCCGCACACGTAGACGATGCAGGTGTCAGGCGCCGGAATCAGCTCGCGCAGGAGCGCCTCCGCGACACGGCCCTTGCGCACCTGGGGGCCGTACTTCGCTTCATCCGTTTCGCGCGTGAGCGTGTGCACCACCCGCACGCGGTCCGGCGCCGCCTGCTCCAGCGCGGCCAGCTCCTCGCGGTAGAGGATGTCTCCCCACGTCTTGTTGGACGCGAGGAACGTGTGCCGCAGCTTCAGCCCGCGGTGCAGCGCGTCCTTCACGATGGCGAAGTTCGGCACCGCGCCGGAGCCCGCCACCACGTGCAGCACGTGGTCCGCCCGCTCCGTCACGTCGTCCGGCAGCACGTACGGTCCCATGAAGCCCGTCACCTTCAGCTTCGCGCCCACCAGCCGCCCGTGCACCAGCAGGGGCGACAGGAGCGGCGGGTAGCGGGTGACGCCGGGGATGAACTCTTCGTCCTTCACCGTGATGGCCACGTGCCGCTCGTGCGGCGCGGAGGCGAGCGAGTACGAGCGCGGCGGCTCCTTGCGCCCCTTCTGCTCCTGCAGGTACGCGCACTGCTGCGAGAGCGCCCGGAACTGATGCGGGTCGATGTTGATGAACTGGCCTGCCTTGTAGTCGAGCGGTCCCTCCCCCGAGTGCAGCTCCAGCGACAGCGTCGCCGTGTCGTGGGTCTCCATCCGGAGGCCTGTGACGGTGGCCTCGTACTCGACGGGCCGCTTCGCTCGGGAGGGCGTGGCTTCAACGCTCATGCGCCTCCCCATAACACGCAGGGTGCGGGGCCGCGCGGACGGGCTCGCGGGCGGCGCGTCCTGCGCACCGGGCCCGTGGGGCCGGCACTTCGTTGGCTGGATGACGAAAGGG
>NZ_RAWF01000756.1:0-393 GCF_003612075.1 Corallococcus sp. CA041A | reverse complement strand
CCTTAGAACACGATTTATATTTCATCATATCTAACGATAGCAATTTCCGTCAGGAAGTGACACTGTCACATCCCACCGTCAAGGCGTTGTTACAAATTTACTCTCCCCAGGATTACCCCATTAGGAGACTAAGGACTTTATTACAACTACTCAGCATCAATCTAGATACGAGGAATGAGACAGTTCAAATATGCGAAGAAGCTCAAAGCGCGGTCGGAGCCTTGACGACAGCAGAACTGGCAAACGACAGCGGTTTAGAACGTTATATACCACACCTCCAGTCATTGGCAGCCTGCACATTTAGTCTGGTGGAT
Source organism: Corallococcus sp. CA041A (assembly GCF_003612075.1). NCBI lineage: Bacteria > Pseudomonadati > Myxococcota > Myxococcia > Myxococcales > Myxococcaceae > Corallococcus > Corallococcus sp. CA041A. The sequence continues at coordinate 79 of NZ_RAWF01000756.1, read as the reverse complement.
GGTTCCATAGACAACTCGTCAGCCAAGCAAGCCCTAGCTTGCTGGAAAGACTACGTTTCTAAAAGCCACACAGCAGAAG
>NZ_RAWF01000755.1:0-394 GCF_003612075.1 Corallococcus sp. CA041A | reverse complement strand
GGCGCAGTGTGGGAGCCGGCGCGCCTGCGCATCCTCGTGGTCGAAGACGACGCGTCATTGCGCGGCGCGGTGTGCGAGCTGTTGATGCTGATCGGGATCACGCCCCAGCAGGCCGCCAGCGGTGCGCAGGCGCTCGAAGCCCTGCGGGCAGAAGCGTTCGACGTTCTATTTACGGACGTGATCATGCCCGACATGTCGGGCATTGAACTCGCGCAGCACGCGTTCGCCCTGCATCCGGAACTGCGGGTCGTCTTCGCCTCCGGCAATCCCATTCCCAACCACGATAGCTTTGCGTTTAGGTGGACGGCGCTTCGCAAGCCTTACACGCTCGATCAGCTACAGCACGCTCTGCAATCGATGATGGTGCGGGAGCGGGTGACCACCGGCACATAGC
>NZ_RAWF01000754.1:0-394 GCF_003612075.1 Corallococcus sp. CA041A | reverse complement strand
TTGTAACGGCGCGTGGCATGTGGGTTCCGTAAACCCGCATGGGCGCTACGTTGCGAGGCGATCCCATCACATCAATATTGGCGCTCGATGGTCTGTTCGCGGTTGGCTTGTCTGCTCGTTGATCGGTTCGACGCAGTCGACTGGTTGGTTTACCTTTTTTCTTATGTATACAGATAGTAGTAGTAGATAACGGTGGACAGTTTCTGTGGATAAGTGAAAAAAGCGCTTTGTGTTCAAGCACTTGTTGCAAGCAAAACAGCGGGTACCGCGTGTGCTCTCAGGTGGATAGCTTGCTGGTTTTTCCGATCGCCCGATTGGCAACCCCGTCACTTGTGCCCACACCGTCGACAGGGCAGCCACAGACAACCAACAGCCTTTGCCGGTAGTTATCCAC
>NZ_RAWF01000753.1:0-395 GCF_003612075.1 Corallococcus sp. CA041A | reverse complement strand
GGCAAAAGCCCGGTCGGGGTAGAAGCACAGCAGCTGTTGCAGCGCAATGCCCACCAGAGCCCAGGCGATGGCCAGGACGATCCAGTGGTCTGCCAGCAGCAGCACGTGCACAGCAGCCAGCACACCCGCCAGTGCTGCCATGTAGCGCGGCTGGCCGGGCTCTCCCTCCAGGTACCTCGCAGAAAACGCTGCGATGACGGTGCCCAGCAGTTGCACCAGAACCCCCATGCACAAGCCCATCGGCGATGCCTTGAGCCAGCCAGCGTGGTCCAGCCGGCCGATGCCAGCCATGGCCGCAATCGCCGCCAATACAGAACCTGCCAAGGCGGCACCAGACAGGATCAGCATCCAGCGCCACAACGTGGCAACCGAGACCTTGTGGCACAGTGCCAGCG
>NZ_RAWF01000752.1:0-395 GCF_003612075.1 Corallococcus sp. CA041A | reverse complement strand
GGCCCTCGGCCTGCTGGGCAACGTAGCAGGCAAGAACGTGGCGCGGCGCTTCGGGCTCGACGAGTTCTCGATCGGGCCGTCCGCCGCAGGCCTGACCGATCCGCAGGTGGTGAGCCTGGGCAAGGTCATCTCGGAGCGCATCACCGTCGGCTATGAGCAAAGCCTGTCGACGGCCGATTCCATCGTCAAACTGACGTGGCAGTTTTCGCGGCGGTGGTCGGTGGTGGCACGCGGCGGTACGATCAATGGCGCGTCGGTCCTGTTCAACAAACGTTGGTAAACGGTTGGCCCGGCTGCCAGAATGGCGGCGGGTCCATGTTTCGCACGAGGAGTTCCATGCCGCATCTTCGTCAACTCGCACAAGTGGGAGTCACCATGGGCGTTCTGGCTTCATT
>NZ_RAWF01000751.1:0-395 GCF_003612075.1 Corallococcus sp. CA041A | reverse complement strand
CTACACGACGGGTGGTCACCGGCACACGCTTCGCTACCAGGATGCGCCGGTTGCCGCGCAGGCCTGGCATACGTTGCGGGTGGAATTCGCGGGCGATCGCATTCAGGTATCGCTGGATGGCAAGCGCTACATCGACGTGACGGACGATCACATCCGCGGTACCGGCGCGGTTGGGGTCTGGACCAAGGCCGACAGCGTGACCCTGTTCGACGCGTTCTCGTACGGCACCACCGCGAAGTAATACAGAGAGGAGAAAGAAGTGAATTTCAAGTCGGAAGTGGGCGGGACCAAAGGCCGGTTGCCATGCGCAATTGTCTGGGCTGGAATCGCGATGCTATGTACCACCACTTCGGTGCTGGCCGATGAAGGTTTCAAGCACCTGAGCGGTGCTGAAC
>NZ_RAWF01000750.1:0-396 GCF_003612075.1 Corallococcus sp. CA041A | reverse complement strand
ACGTCCAGGCGTACGACATGGGCGCTGCCGCCCTTCGATTCGATGTCGGCGCGCAGCTCTTTCAGCCGTTCGACACGGCGCGAGGCCAGCACGACTTTCGCGCCGGCGGCCGCCAGCGTGTGCGCGAAACGTGCGCCCAGGCCGCTCGATGCGCCGGTGATCAGCGCGACTTTGCCTTCCAGATTGATCGACAGACCCATGATGCGTGTTCCCCGTGTGTTGGTTTGGCAGGCGCCCGGCTGCTCGGAAGCAATATCGGCATGTGACTTGAGCGCAGCTTAGCAAAAAATCGAACGATCGTTCAGAAATTTCCCTTGCCGCATCCGGGCGTGTCCCGGACAATGCGGAAAATTCTAATGCAGCAATCCGTCATACCAATAAGCAAACGCCCCTAAC
>NZ_RAWF01000749.1:0-396 GCF_003612075.1 Corallococcus sp. CA041A | reverse complement strand
GTTGCAGATCGCGCGATCGAAGCATCCGGGGGCCAAGCATACGCTCGACGCGCTGTGTTCGCGCTTCGGGATCGATCGTTCGCACCGCGTCCTGCACGGCGCGCTGCTCGATGCGCAGTTGCTGGCGCAGGTCTATGTCGAACTGATGGGCGGGCGGCAGATCGGGCTTGGCCTCGTCAGCGACATCGTCGTGGCCGATACGGGGCCGGTCGTCGCATCCGCCCCTCGCATCGTCCGGCCGCCGCGTGTTTTCACGGTGCCGGAGGGAGAACTTCTCGCGCATGCCGCGTTCATGAAGGGCATTTCAGATCCGCTCTGGGGGGCCGTGGCGTCCGGTTGACGCTGTTTCGAACGAAGCCAACAGGATCGTTCGAGAGACATGGAGAAGACGATGGA
>NZ_RAWF01000748.1:0-398 GCF_003612075.1 Corallococcus sp. CA041A | reverse complement strand
GTTGATCGACGAGAACAACAACAGCGTCACGTTTGCTGACGTGGCGGGCTGCGATGAATCGAAGGAAGAAGTCGTCGAACTGGTTGACTTCCTGAAAGATCCGCAGAAATTCCAGAAGCTGGGCGGGCGTATCCCGCGCGGCGTGCTGCTCGTGGGGCCTCCGGGTACCGGCAAGACGCTGCTGGCGCGCGCCATTGCCGGCGAGGCCAAGGTGCCGTTCTTTAGTATTTCCGGTTCGGACTTCGTTGAAATGTTCGTTGGCGTGGGCGCAGCCCGCGTGCGCGACATGTTTGAAAACGCCAAGAAGCAGGCGCCCTGTATCGTGTTCATCGATGAGATCGATGCGGTTGGCCGCCATCGTGGCGCCGGCATGGGCGGCGGCAACGACGAGCGCGAGC
>NZ_RAWF01000747.1:0-399 GCF_003612075.1 Corallococcus sp. CA041A | reverse complement strand
ATCCTGATCCATTCGGAGATATCGCAGTTAACATCAGGCAAGCACACAATGGAGAAATCGGGCCTAATCCCTGTCAATTCCACTACCTACTCAAGACTTGACGCCATAGAATCCCCTACGAAGTTGACGCATGAGGCCGGGTAGTTGGTGGGGCAATGTTCGACCATATGCTTACATACCTCCCTACCCCAAGGTTCGTATCATAGGTACTGTAGTTAGGTAGTTACAAGCATACATACATCTACTACTCTGTTGTGTGCCATTACATTGCAGATGCAAGCCGGTAGGTAACGGTGGTCGAAGGCAACGGAAGTTGGAACAGTTGCTGACAAGATCAAGCTCCAGATTAGGTAAGACTTACCTATATAGCTACCCAGTTGGTCACCAATACTCCAGCTA
>NZ_RAWF01000074.1:0-36520 GCF_003612075.1 Corallococcus sp. CA041A | reverse complement strand
GCTCATGTCGGTGCACTCACCAGGGGTGCTCAGCTCTTCCTTTCCCTGCAAGCTCAACCCTGCCCACGGGGCTGGCGGCCGCTCGGCCTCCAGCACCTTTCTTCAGATAATTAGGGACACCCCCTAGAGGAAGGGCATGACCGTCTTCCTCCGAGCCTCCTTCTGCGTGGGCGCCGCGCTGTTCCTGACGAACTGCGCGCACCGCTCCACCCCCGACACCTCCACGAAGGCGGAAGCGCTGCCCGCGCCCGACCCCAGCTTCAAGGTGGAGCGGTACAGCACGGTCGTCGGCTGGCCGGAAGGCAAGCGCCCCACGGCCCCGGAAGGCTTCGAGGTGACGCGCTACGCGGACGGCCTGCGCAACCCGCGCTGGACCTACGTGCTGCCCAACGGCGACGTGCTGGTGGCCGAGGCCAGCTCCGAGTTCAAGAGCGAGCAGGACAAGGATGAGTCCATCGAGTCCGGCAAGGTGCGCTCGCAGAACCTGGGCCACAGCGCCAACCGCATCACCCTGCTGCGCGACGCGGACCACGACGGTACGCCCGAGGTCCGCGAGGTGTTCCTGGAGGGCGTGAAGCAGCCGCTGGGCATGCTGCTGTTGGGCGACCGCTTCTACGTGGCCGGCACGGACGCCGTCTGGCGTTACCCATACACGGCCGGCGAGACGTCGCTGAAGGCCCCCGGTGAGAAGCTCCTGGAGCTGCCCGCGGGCGGCTACAACAACCACTGGACGCGCAACCTGCTGGCCAACGCGGACGGTTCGAAGCTCTACGTGTCCGTGGGCTCCGCGAGCAACGTGGCCGAGTACGGCCTGAAGGAGGAGGAGCGCCGCGCCAACATCCTGGAGATCAACCCGGACGGCACCGGCGAGCGCATCTACGCGAGCGGCCTGCGCAACCCCGTGGGCATGGGCTGGGCCCCGGGCACGCGCACGCTGTGGACGGCGGTGAACGAGCGCGACGACCTGGGCGAGGACCTGGTGCCGGACTACCTCACGCACGTGGAGGACGGCGGGTTCTACGGCTGGCCCTACGCGTACTTCGGAGCGAACGAAGACCCACGCATGGCGGGACAGCGGCCGGACCTGGTGGCGAAGACGCTGGTGCCGGACGTGCAACTGGGCTCCCACACCGCGTCGCTGGGCCTGGCGTTCTACGAGGCCCAGGCGTTCCCGGAGAAGTACCGGGGCGGCGCGTTCATCGGGCAGCACGGCTCGTGGAACCGCGCGGAGCTGTCTGGCTACAAGGTCGTGTTCGTGCCGTTCAAGGACGGGAAGCCCTCCGGTCCGCCGGAGGACTTCCTCACGGGATTCATCGCCGACGCGGCCCAGGCCCGCGTGCACGGCCGGCCGGTGGGCGTCACGGTGCTGCCGGACGGCGGGTTGCTGGTCGCGGATGACGCCAGCAACACGCTGTGGAAGGTGACCGCGAAGCGCTGAAGGGCAATGCCTAGCAGCCCATGCAGACCGGCCGGATGTTCTGCCAGTTGCCGCAGCCGTTGTCACCGCAGCACGTCTGGTAGAGCGTACCGCTCCGGCCGTAGGAGCCCTGCGGCCAGGAGCCGTCGCCGCCCACCTCGCGACACGCGGCGCAGGTCGAAGACCAGATGACCTGATCCGCCACATACTCGCCGATGGCACAGCTGGGCGTCTTGCCAATGCCCTGCTCCACCTGCGCCGCCTCACCGGCGGACGGCGACGCATCCTGCTCCGCTGCCGGGCCACAGGCGGAGAGGAGGCCCACGGAGAAGGTCGCCAAAACCAAATCACGGATCATGTTTCGCATGCAGGAGACTCCAGGTGACGGAGGCAGATATGCCTCGCGTCCCCGAAGTCCGGCAGAAAGCGATATCCTGCGCAACCGACACATTTGACTTTGACCCCGCTGTTCCTTTCCTGCCCCGGTGCTCGCAATGGCTCTCTTTCGTCCGCTGACGGTGTTCCCTTTCCTGACGCTGTGGAGTCTGTGTCTCGCCCTGGTCACGACGGCCGGTGCCTGCCGCTCCGAGAGCAAGGCGGAAGCTCCGCCCGCGCCCGTGGTGGCCGCCGCGCCGGAGCCGCCCACGGAGCTGCATGGCGTGGGCGGCGTCGAAGGCGAGGATGCCGCGTATGACCGCTCCCGGCAGCCCGCACGGTTCGTGGCCGCCCTGGGGCTCGCTCCGGGACAGCGGGTCGCGGACGTCGGGGCGGGGCTGGGGTACTTCACGCAGCGGCTCGCGGAGGCGGTGGGCCCCACGGGCCAGGTGGTCGCCACCGACATCAACGACGAAGCCATCCAGCGGCTCCGTGCGCGGGTGCTCGGACGCAAGAACATCGAGGTGCGGAAGGTGGCCCCGGAGGCGCCGGGGCTCGAAGCGGGCGCGTACGACCTGATCCTCCTCTCGGAGGTGGATCACTTCTTCGGGGACCGGGTGGACTACCTCACCCGGCTGCGTCCCGCGCTCACACCCCAGGGCCGCATCGCGGTGACGCACCTGAGGGCCATGCGCCCTCCGCTCGTCGCCGCCGCGCAGGCCACGGGCTACGTCATCGTCTCCGAGTACGACGACCTGCCGGCCCACTACCTGCTCTTCCTGCAGCCCGCCGTGAGCCCCTGACGCGGCCCCCAACCGTCCAGAACCCAGGCCTTCGCGCTCGCGAGCGTCCACTCCCCGGCACTCCCCGGGCCCCTGTCCGCCAACAGGACCGCCACACGCCAATGCGCGCCCTACCCTTCCGCCGCGCGAACTCAAACGGACGCGGCACGGTGCCGCGCATGGGGAGACAGAACGCCATGGGTATCAGCAAGGGCAGTGCGCAGTGGAACGGCGGGTTCAAGGACGGCAAGGGCTTGATGAAGCCCGGTCACGCCGCGGAGGTCCTCTTCTCGGTCGGCACCCGCTTCGAGGGACAGCAGGGCAGCAACCCGGAGGAGCTCATCGGCGCGGCGCTCTCCGGGTGCTTCTCCATGGCCCTGTCGGTGGGGCTGGAGAAAGCTGGCCTGAAGCCCACGCGCATCCAGACGAACGCGGACGTGCACCTGGACAAACAGGGCGACGGCTTCGCCATCACCACCATCGACCTCGTCACCGAGGCCACCATCCCCGGCGCCAACGACGCCCAGTTCCAGAAGATCGCCGAGGAGACCAAGAAGGGCTGCCCTGTCTCCAAGGCGCTCGGGGGCGTGAACATCACGCTGAAGGCGAAGCTCGCGACCTGACGGACCCTGGCCGGCCTTCAGCCGCCGGCGCACGCGTCGCGGCAGTCCTGCCGGCACGCGACGACCTCGGGCGTGTTGCCGACGCAGGTCGCGTAGCACTGGCTCAGGCACGGCGTGAGCTCATGCTCCGCCGCGCCGGGCGCCTCCCCGGCCGGGTCCTGCGCCTCGAACGGAGGGTCCTCCGCCGGAGGGGCATCCGCGGGGCCACAGGCCGCCAGGAGCCCTCCCGCCGCGGCCAGCAGCGCCAGCACCCATTTCCGTCGCATGCGCCACCCCATCCGCGGGAAGGTGAAGGCCCTATTCTAGCCGCGAAGGCGGGTGGAAGAATCCGGGCCCGTGGCCGATTCGTCCTCCAGGAGGTCTTCCGAGCAGGTGGGTGAGACGGACGATGTCACGGACGCGGTTCGGCGCGCGACGAGGGGGGAGTCGTCCGCCTTCAGCGAGCTATACCGTCGCACCCGCCCCTTGGTGGCCCGGCTGGTCGCGGGTTTCGGCACATTGGATCCCGACGAGGCGGAGGACGTCCTACAGGAGTCCTACGTACGGGCGTTCCGGGGGTTGCCCCAGCTGAAGTCAGCGGGGGCCTTCACCCCGTGGTTGTTGACCATCGCGCGCAACCGGGCGCGCACGCGGCTGGAGCGCCGCAACCTGCTCCAGCGGATGGAGGACGAACTGGCGGACCCGACACCGGAGACGGTGCCGGCCCTGCCGCCCACGCTCCAGGTGGAGAGGGACATCGAGGTGGTGCGGCGGCTCATCGCGGAGCTGCCCGAAGGCGAGGAGAAGAAGACCGTGCAGCTCTTCTACATCGAGGGTCAGCTCTCCGCGCGGGAGATCGCCGAACAGCTCGGCGTGGGCAAGAGCACGGTCACCATGCGGCTGGAGCGGTTTCGCGGGCGCATCAAGCGCGAGCTCCTCCAGCGGGTGCTCGCCGGACGGTGGGAATGAAGCGATGAGACATCTGGATGCCACCGCGATGGCCGAGCTCGCCGGGCGCGACCCCGCCGCCGTCGCCTGGTTCCGTGAGCACCTGGCCTCGCCCTGCGAGGTCTGTGAGACGTTCCTCGCCACACACGCGGATCCGCTCGACGGGCAAGCGGACGCGCTGCTCCTCGCGCTCGCACCCGAGAGGAAGACCGAAGCGGAAGTCGTCCCACTGCGGACACCGGCCCGCGCCCGCCGCTTCGCCCCGCCGCCAGGCCGGTACCTGGGATGGATGGCCGGCGCGATCGCGGCCTCCGTGCTGATGGTGGTGCTGGTGCCGCGGGTGAAGGGGCCCACGAAAGAGGCCACCGAGTGGACCGGTGTGAAGGGCCCGGGCCGCATCTCCCTGGAGCTGGCCGTGGTCGCGCGGAGCACCGACGGAGGCCTGCGCCGGCTGGACTCAGGCGCGGACGTCACCAGCGACGAGGTGCTGCTCCTGCGCTACCACGCCACGGAGTCCGGCACCGCGCTGCTCTACCAGCAGCGGGAGCAGCAGGCGCCAGAGCTGCTTGGCCGCTTCCCCCTGGCGGCGGGAACGCACGACCTGGAGGGGCCTGATGGCCTCGCGGGCGTGAGCCTCGATTCGGACGAGGGCCGGCTGGCGCTGGCGCTGGTGGCCTTCGCTCCCGGTGAGCCCGCAACGGAGCAGGACGCACTCGCCGCGCTCGCCGCGGACGGAAGCCCGGATGCACGCCCGGGGACCGTGGTGAGGTTCGACGTGCGGGTCCAATCCGGTCAGACTCAGGCCCCGTGAGGCGCCTGTTCTCCCTGCTGCTCGTCCTCCTCTGCGCCTGCGCGGGCCCGTCCGCCACGGCCGGAGACAAGGGCGGGCTCGTGCCGCTGCGGCTCGACGCTGCGGACCTGTCGCGCGCGTACACGCCCCGGCGGCTCGCGCTGCTCGTGGGCGTGTCGTCCTTCGATGATCCGCAGTGGCGCACCCTGCGCTTCTCCTCCAAGGACGCCAGCGACCTGGCGGCGGCACTGAAGGACCCCGCGCGAGGCCACTTCGATCAGGTGCGCGTCCTCACGCGCCCGGAGGAGACGACCCGCGACGCCATCCTCGCGGCGCTGCGCCAGCTGCGGCGTGAAGCCACCCGGCCCGACGACGTGGTGATGGTGTACCTGTCCGCGCACGGCACGCTTGCGCGCGACGGTCGTGGAGAGCTCACGCGCTACCTCGTCACACGAGACGCGTCCTACCGAGCCATCCCGCAGACGGCGCTCTCCATGGACGCGCTGAAGGCGGAGTTCGAACAGCTACCCAGCCGGCGGCGGCTGTTGGTGCTGGCCACCTGCCACAGCGGCAGCGGCAAGTCGCTGCTGCCCCACGAGTTGGAGGTGGAGCTCGCGGGCATCAAGTCCGGCTTCTACGCGCGTCCCCTGGAGGAGTCGTCCCGGGCCTCCATGGTGTTCGCCGCCAGCGACTGGGGCGAGACAGCGCGCGAGGACGAAGGCCTGCGCAACGACATCTACACGTACTTCCTCATCGAGGGCCTGGGCGGAGCGGCGGACCGCAACGCGGACGGCGCCGTCACCGCCACGGAGGCGCACGACTATTCGCGCCGCCGCACCTTCGCCTTCACGGAGGGCCGCCAGCGACCGTCCGCCGAGATCATGGAGGTGGGAGCGGATCCGGTCATCCTCGCCGGCCGCATCGACCGCACGGGCCAACCGGAGCTCTTCTCCTACAACCCACGCCTGGACGGCTTCCTGCTCAAGGTGGACGGCGAGCCGCGACTGGAACTGCCAGGAGGCGCCGCGGTAGGCCCGGGCCGGCGCACGGTGGAGCTCACCAAGGGCGACGCCGTGCTCGTGCGGCGCGAAGTGGACGTGGCCCGAGGCGAGCGCCTGCCGCTGGAGCGACTGCTGTCGGACGCCATCCCGCGCCGCGCGTTGTCGCTCGTGGGCGGGATGATGTCCTTCGCGGACGGCAGGAGCCGGCGCGAGCTGTTGCCCGCCGCGCCCCAGGTGGGCGTGGTGCTGCGGCTGGAGGACCTGCCGCTCCAGAACCTGGGCCTGATGGTGGACATGGGTCTGGGACGCGGGCGCGAGAAGCTCCAGGTGGCGCCCGGCAGCGAGGTGCCCTTTGGCTACACCACGCTCACGCTGGGCGCGGCGGTGCCGTACCTGTGGCGATGGGAGCGATTGACGCTGTTCGCGGGTCCACGTGTGGCCGCGCTGTACCTGGGCAGGTCTTTCGACGTGGAGGCCTATTCGGGAGGCCAGCGCTACTTCACCGTCAGCCCCGGTGTGGTGGGCGGACTGGCGTGGCGACTGGGGGAGCGATTGGAGCTCACCGCACAGGGCCACGGGATGCTGACGTACGTGGTGGTGGACGGACAGGGACAGGCCGTGGGCTTCATCGGCGGAAACGCCGGCGTGGGATACCGCTTCTGATGCGCCTCCAATCCTTGTTCCTGACGCTGTCGTCGCTCGGCCTCCTGGGCGCGTGCGGAAGCCTGGACAACGAGCCCTTCCGCGCGGGCACCGTGCGAGGCCGGCTCACGGAGTTCGACCCCGCCGTCGCGCTGGTGTCCGTGGTGGGCGCGCCCGGCGTGCGCAGCGGAGTGGACACGCAAGGCCGCTTCACGCTGGAGGACGTGCCCGCGGGCCCGGCGGAGCTCTTCGTCGTGGCTACCGGGGAACTGGCCGCGCGAGTGCCGCTCACCGTGCAGGGAGGCCAGTCCGTGGACATTGCGGACGTCTCGCCGCGCACCGCCGGCACCTTCTTCGTGAAGTTCCATGTCCGGGGCAACCGGAAGCTGATGGACGCGAAGGCCATCGTGGACGGCACGCCCATCGAAGCCTCCGGGCTCGACGACAAGTCACCCCACCGTCTGGGGCCGCTGCCAGAAGGTTGTTACGGCGTGAGCGCCTCCGCGCCCGGCTTCGCCTCCACGTCCGTCCAGGACTGCGTGGACGAGGGCAAGCAGACGGTGCTGAACGTGGAACTCATCCCCGAGGGCTCCTCGGGCGAGGAGCGCTGCGCATTCGCGGGCTGTGCCGATGACAGCCATGCCGCGATGGATGGCCGCGACGTCGAAAACTCCGACGAAAGCCATTGAACGACATCGCCAGGCCGCGGCGTCGTCCGCTGTGAATCAAGCTTTCCGCAAAGCCACACATATCCAGACCGTGCGTGCCTCGCACTTCGCCGCCCGTCTGGAGTTGTGGCCACACCGCGATTCTCCGGGTCTTTCTGACAACGAGGCACTCCGCTCCCCGAGCGGCCCCCCACCGCCTCGTTTCACAGGAGGATGACCATGCGTATCCCGACCGCTCGCTCTTCCGCGGCATGGATGGTGTTGTGCGCGACGATGCTGTCCCTGGGCTGCGGAGGCCCCACGGAGGCGGAGGATCCGTCGCTCGTCTCGGGCGATGACAACCTGGGCGGCGCCGCCGGAGAAGCGCCCGCCGCGGACGGCGGCACCGCGCCGGGAGGCAACACGGGTATCACCATCTGCCACATTCCGCCCGGCAACCCCGCCAACGCGCACAGCATCACGGTGGGCGTGCCCGCGGTGGCCGCGCACCTGCGCCATGACGACACGGTGGGCGCCTGCGACGACGAACCGCCCACGGACGGTGGCACCAGCGAGCCCGACGCGGGCACGACGGACGGCGGCTCGGGTGGCGGCATCGACGCCGGTCCCCAGTGCATCCCCGAAGGCGGCGAGTGCTCCACCGAGGGCGACGAGACCTGCTGCAATTCGCTGTCGTGCCAGGAAGGCGGATGCTGGCCCGTCATCGGCTGAGCAAGCGCCGTGGCCGGTCCGGACGCGGGAGGGTCTCCTCCCGCATTCATCCCTGACTCCAACAAAGGCTTACAAATGAAGACCCTGCGACACCTGACCTCCACCCTGCTGATGACCACGGGGCTCCTGTTCCTCGCTGCCTGCGGCGACAGCGGCAAGGCCCACGTCACCCTGAAGCTGACCGACGCCCCGGGCGACGGCATCGAGAAGGCCGTGGTGACCATCTCGAAGGTCTACTTGAAGGGCAGCGTGGAAGGAGAAGACGGCAAGGGAGACGTGGTGCTCCTGAGCGAGCCCGTCACCACCGACCTGCTCACGCTGGCCAATGACACCGCGGACCTGGTGAAGGACGCGGAGGTGCCGCCCGGCACGTACAAGGAGCTGCGCTTCGTCATCACCGGCGGCTACATCCAGGTGAAGCAGGACGGCGCCAGCCGCATCTTCGCCACCTCCGCCAACTACGAGGGCCTGCCCGACGGGGCCCAGGTGGACGGCGACCTGCACATGCCGAGCGCCAGCAGCTCCGGCCTCAAGGTGAAGTTCGACAAGGACGCGGACGTCACCATCACCAGCGATGACGACCAGAAGGTCATCCTGGTGGACTTCGACGTGGCGCAGAGCTTCGGCAAGGAGGCCGGCAACTCCGGCAAGTGGGTCATGCGGCCCATCATCAAGGGCGCGGACATGGAGTTCTCCGGCAACGTGGAGGTGACGTTGGAGGCGGGCAGCGTGTCCCTGCCCATGGGCTTCCCGCAGCTGGGCAGCTTCTCCGCGGTGCTCATCAACGCCGACGGCAGCCGCGAGACGCTGTCCTTCAGCGCCAGCACGGCCACCCGCTACGTGGCGGACTTCAAGTACCTGCTGCCCGGCACCTACCAGGTGGACCTGGTGGCGCCCGCGGGCGTGTCCTTCACCACGGACATCGCGCGCCCGGCGACCGCGACGGTCAGCTCGGGCGCGGAGTCCGACGTGCACTTCGTCCTGACGTCCTTCGACGTCGAGTAGCAACTCCGGGGTTCAGGCCGCCTTCTCGCCCTGCGCCTGGGCGGCCTGGACCTCGAGGGCGATTTCAATCTTCTCGCCCACCAGCACGCCGCCCGCTTCCAGGGCCTGGTTCCACGTCAGGCCGAAGTCACTGCGGTTGATGGTCGTCTTCGCCTCGAACGCGGCCTTGGTGTTGCCCCACGGATCCTTGGCGATGCCCAGCTGCTCGGCCTCCAGGACGACCTCGCGGCTGATGCCGCGGATGGAGAGCTGACCCGTCACCTTCAGGTGCTTGCCGGAGGGCTCCACCTTCGTGCTCTGGAAGGTGATGGCCGGGAACTTCTCCACGTCGAAGAAGTCCGGCGAGCGCAGGTGGTTGTCGCGCTGGTCAACGCCAGTGCTGATGCTCGCCGACTCGATGGAGACGGAGACCGCCGAGGCCGCCGGGTTCGCGTCATCCAGGGTGATGGTGCCGCCGAACTTCGTGAAGCTGCCGCGAACCTTCGCGACGACCATGTGGCGGACGCTGAAGTGGATGCCCGTGTGCGTGGTGTCGATGTTCCAGGAGGTGGTGGCCATGGTCGTCTTCCTTGTCGTGTGCGCCGCGGCAGCGGCGGTGTGTTTCAACGAGGCGTAAGGTAGCGGCCCCCCACGTTCCCGATTAGACGGGACGGACAGGATGCACTGTTCCACGGCTGGAACAGTCCTGCGCCTGCACGAGGGATGGGCCATGGACCTCAACGAACTCCTCATCTTCGCCCGGGTGGTTCAAGCGGGCAGCTTCACGGCGGCGGCGAAGGCGCTGCGCATGCCCAAGTCCACCGTGAGCCGCAAGGTGTCCGAGCTGGAGGAGCGAGTGGGCGCGCAGCTGCTCCAGCGCACCACGCGCACGCTGCACCTGACGGAGGTGGGCCGCGCGTACTACGCGCACTGCGAGCGCATCGTCGCGGAAGCGGAGGCCGCGGAGCTGGCGGTGACGCGCCTGCAAGCGGGGCCGTACGGCCTGCTGCGCGTGACCACGCCCCTGTCCGTCCATTTCCTCGCGCCACTGGTGGCGCGCTTCATGGAGAAGTACCCGGACGTGCAGGTGGAGCTGCTCTGCACGGACCGCGCGGTGGACCTGTTGGAGGAGGGCTTCGACCTGGCGGTGCGCGCCGGCCGGCTGCCGGACTCGTCGCTGATGGCACGGCGGCTGGGGGACATCGAGTGGCTCGTGGTGGCCGCGCCCGGCTATCTCCAGGCGCGGGGTGCACCGAAGACGCCAGCGGACCTGGCGAAGCACGACTGCCTCTTCTTCGGCAAGTCGGTGCAGGGAAACGTCTGGACGCTGCACGCGGGCGGGCGCTCCGTCGAAGTGAAGGTCTCCGGGCGGCTGGTGGTGAACGAGCCGGACATGCTGCGCGCGGTGACGTCATTGGGCGCCGGGGTGGCGCTCATCCCGGGCCAGCAATGCATCGAGGACCTGGCGTCCGGGCGGCTCCAGCGCGTGCTGCCGGACTGGAGCTCCACGGGCGCGCCGGTGCACGCCGTCTACCCGCCCACGCGCCATCACGTGCCCAAGGTGATGGCCTTTGTAGAGGTGCTGCGCGAGCACTGGCCCCACAACCAGGAAGCCTTCAAGCGAGCGAAGCGCTGAGACAGTGCCGGCGTTTCGTTCCGCGGATGGAACGATGTGTCCCGAGGTTCGTGTCTGGCCAGGTGGCTTTCGGAAGCGCATGTTGTGTCTCGAAAGGAAGCACACACCATGATGAACGTTCGCCCTTCCGAAGCACGCGGTCACGCCAACCACGGCTGGCTGGATTCGCATCACACCTTCTCGTTCGCGAGCTACTTCGACCCCGAGAACATGGGCTTCCGCTCCCTGCGCGTCATCAACGAGGACCGCGTGCAGTCTGGCGAGGGCTTCGACACGCACCCGCACCGGGACATGGAGATCATCACCTACCCGCTGAGCGGCGCCATCGCGCACCGTGACAGCACGGGAGGCCAGGGGCTCCTGCGAGCCGGAGAGGTGCAGCGCATGACGGCCGGCACGGGCGTGATGCACAGCGAGATGAACGGCTCCAACGAGGACGTCCACTTCCTGCAGATCTGGATCATCCCGGAGAAGAAGGGCCTGAAGCCGGAGTATGAGCAGAAGTTCTTCCCGGAGAAGGACCGGCAGGGACGCTGGCGCGTGGTGGCCAGCCCGGACGCCCGAGACGGCAGCCTCACCGTGCACCAGGACGTGCTGCTCAGCAGCACGCTGCTGAGCCCGGGAGAGAAGGCGGAGTACACGCTGCCCAAGGGGCGCCACGCCTGGGTGCAGATCGCCAGGGGCACGGGCACGCTGAACGGAGTGGCCCTGAAGGCCGGTGACGGAGTCGCCGTGTCCGACGAGTCGAGCCTCGTGCTCACCGCCTCCGAGCCGCTGGAGGCCCTGCTGTTCGACCTGGCCTGATGCGCCGGCCACGAAGAAGGCCCCCGGATCCCTGAGTGGATCCGGGGGCCTTGTCGTTTCTACGGAGTGAACGAAGTGGTGTTGGGAACGGGAGGGATGGAGACGACCTGGCCGTACACCAGCGTGTTGCCCGTCACGGTGCCGGTGGCGTTGAGCTTCGTCGAGTCCAACAGCGTTCCCCGGATGCCTTGCGCGTTGAACGTGCAAGGGGACGAGGACGAGCAGTCATAGGCGACAAGCTTCGCGCCGTTGCTGGAGTACACGGCGATGTCCTTCGCGGTGGTGGTACCGGTGTGCATGAAGAAGTGGCCGTCGCGAGGCTGGTAGCTGCTGACGTTTTCGACGCGAGGGCCCGGCGTGACGGACTGCCACAGCCGGAAGTTGCGTTTGCACTCAGCGGCGACGGTGTTGCGGATGAGCATGTTGCGCACCTTGGTGTCGACACACCCGTCCTCGCTGCCGCGGAAGTAGCTGTCCTCCAGGACGACGTCGCTGGCGGAGCTCTCCCCGTCGATGCCGTCTCCTTGGGTGTAGCCCGTCTGCATGCCGGTGACGTTCATCACCGTGGCCCGGCGCAGGGTGACGTGGTTCGTGGTGTCGCAGAGGGCGATGCCCACGGGGTAGTCACTCCCCTGCCCGCCAATCTGGTCCGGCTCCATGTCGACGTAGACGTCCTCGACGAGAGACTGGCTGGTGCCGGAGGCGAGGAAGATCCCGCCGCGAGTGAACTGGAGGATCATCGCGTCGCGAATGGTGAGGTCGGTGAAGACGGTGGAACTGGAGCGCTCCACGTCCACGCAGGTGGCCACGTTCTCCGCGCGGAACTGGCTAAGCGTGACATGAGCCACGGAAGTCGCGGCCTTGAAGCTGAAACAAGTGCCCACGTGGCGGAACTCCAGGTTGTGGAACACGAGGTTGCTGGCCATCACCGTGAAGGCCACGGGCCCCGTCTTCGCGCGAGTCGAGGCCTGGAAGGTGGACTGGAACACGGGCCGGCCCGCCACGCCCCTGATGGTGACGGGAGCACCCAGGGAGCCGCCCTGGGACACGGTGGTGCCGGTGCCGTAGGTGCCCCCGTGGATGCACACCAGGCCGCCGGGGCCCACCGCCTGGATGAAGGCGTTGAGGTTGGAGAGCGTGCCCGCCGTCTGCGCCGTCAGGCCGTCCTTGGAGCCCGCGCCGCTGACGGTGATGTGGCGGACGGAGGAGCCGGAGCACTCGTCCGCGGTGGGAGTGGAGGACAGGCCGTTCGAGTACCCGGAGGTCGTGTCCCCCGTGGAGCCCTTGATGCGAACGTGGAACTCGTACTTCGTGCCATTGGAGAGGCCGGTGACGGCGTAGGTCGTGGAAGTACCCGCCCCCCGGTACACCCAGGAGCCGGAGCCCACACGGAACCGTACCTGGTAGCCCTGGGTGCCCGTCGGGCCCGCGGTCCACTTCAAGGTCACCTGCCGTTGCCGGGGACGACTTCGAGCAGCGTCGGGGCAGCCAGGGCCGCCTGGGAGACCTCGCCGGTCTCATCCAGGTCCGGAGTCAAGCCCTCCTGAGGACCACAAGAAAGGGACAGCAGGAAGGCGCCGGCA
The DNA here is from genome assembly GCF_003612075.1 of Corallococcus sp. CA041A. Taxonomy (NCBI): domain Bacteria; kingdom Pseudomonadati; phylum Myxococcota; class Myxococcia; order Myxococcales; family Myxococcaceae; genus Corallococcus; species Corallococcus sp. CA041A. The sequence goes on along the minus strand of NZ_RAWF01000074.1, from coordinate 23,577 downwards.
AAACACAGCACACGGTGTCGAGCGAAGGCGAATTTCTTCATTTCCCCGTTTTATCAGGGGTCCCACTGGATACGGTAGGAGCAGGCATGTCCGTCGAAGTCGAACGGCTCCACCCGGAGGTTCCGGGCCCCGGCCTTGGCCAGGCCAGCCTCGATAATGCCGCGCAGGTAGCCGGGGCTCCCGTTGCACTCGGAAACGCGGATGATGTGGTGCGCAACGCCCTGGGTCTCCAGCTCGGTCTGCAGGTAGTTGTTCACGGTGGCGAAGCTCTCCTGGATGCGGACGACGACGCGCTCCGGTCCGAAGATGGGCCACATCGCGACGAGCGCCTTGCCGAGCAACGTCTGCTCCACGCCCTGGATGAGCCCCGCGCCCAGGCGCCGGTAGGCTTCGTCTGTATCGACGTCCGGGTAGAGTTCCCGTGAGGTGATGCGCAGCGCCTCCGCGAAGACAACCCGGGGCGTGTTGCGAGGAATGGGTGCGTCCAGGTCCAGGCCGGCCTGCTTCAACTGGTTCTTCAGCTCCGGAGTGAGCCGCCGACCAATGGAGCGGAAGAGCCCTTCAATCGTGTGACGATAGACAACCTGTTCGGCCATGAATCCGTCCGAGGGTCGGATGTAATTGCGCGCAGCCCTAACGGCAGCTCACGGCAATGTCATCACGAACGAGCGAGCGACCGCCAGACCCCACACAACCTCAATCAAATCCGTCTGTCTTTCCCAGACACCGGAGCTGGGTCGAAGTTCTGGGATTGCCCGGCTCCAGGGAACTCCCTGGGTTCAAGCCTCAGCCGCCCCAGCGGATGCGGTAGGAGCAGGCGTGGCCATCGAAGTCAAAGGGCTCGACGCGCAGGTTCTTGGCGCCGGCCTTGGCCAGGCCCGCTTCAATGAGGCCGCGGAGGTAGCCCGGGTTCCCGTTGCACTCGTTGACGCGGATGATGTGGTGCCCGGGGCCCTGGGTGAGCAGCTCCGACCGCATGTAGTTGTTGACGGTGGAGAAGCTCTCCTGGATGCGAACCACGACGCGCTCCGGCCCGAAGATGGGCCACATGGACACGAGCGACTTGCCGAGCACGGTCTGCTCCATCCCCTGGATGATGCCGATGCCCAGGCGCCGGTAGCCCTCGCCCATGTCGAGCTGCGGGTACAGGTGCTCGACGGTGACGCGAATGGCCTCCGCGAAGGTCTTCCGGGCCGTGTGGTGCGGAGACTTAGCGTCCAGGTCCAGGCCCACATCCTTGAGCTTCGTCCGGAGCTCCGGAGTGAGCCGGTCACCAATGGATCGGAACACCCCCTCCACCGTGTGGCGATAGACGATCTCTTCTTCCACGAAACACCCCGGCCCAAACCCGGCGGTCCCATTCCGCCGTGTCGCCAAGAAGAGTACACCATCCCTCCGACAAATCCGAAGCCCCCCTGGGGCTACGACCTGGGTCTGAGACGTCCCACCGATGTTTCACGGCTAGCCACGTTGTTTCACAATGCGTGTATTGCGTGATTTCGATGACTCAGCCGGGTCCAGGTGACCTAGCAGGCTGTTGAAAAAGGACCGGGACCTCTCTCGACCTACAACCCATGGGGCGAACTTTCAAAGTCATATCGATCCCGTAGTGGGTCGCGGTGGCTGCCGAAGAGTTTTTCAACAGCCTGCCATGTGGACCCGCCCGCGGATGCTTGGAACACGGCGAGGAATTTGAGCCCCGGTCGCATGCGGGCCAGCAGGCCACGACCGCCACTTGGCCCGACACGTACCGGAAGGCAGCGCGATACGCCCGGTGCATGTGGCAGCAGAGGACCGGCCGGGACCGAAGCACTTCCACGAAAGGATAGGCGTAGTCTTCCCCACCTTGTCGTGGCTCACACTGCGCCGCTGTGTTCGAACGCCGTTGTATTGCGGATGTGATCAAGTCGGAGAGCCAGCCATGCAGCAGGAGGACATCGACGTTCCGGAACGCCATCGCCCAGTCCAGATCTTTGTTGAAGTACGTGACGACCTTGTACGAAGCGGCAGTGGAGTCCTGAATTGACGAGCGTGCACTCCGGAACACACCCTCGCGATGGATGCCAGAGAGTCCGGCGACGCGACGGCCCCGCCTGAACGCGGATCGCACGCTCCCTTCTCTCCACCGGGGAAGGAAACTGAGACGTTCAACAGCAAAGGGCCTTCGGGCTGGACGGCGGCGCTGACGTTTAACTGGCCACCACATACACGCCCTCCATCGACGCCGCGAAGGGGCACAGCACGGGCGCACAGCCCGCGCATGGCGTCGTGCGCGCGGCGCACACGTCCCCTCGGGCCACACCGGTTCGACTTCGAACAGAACGCATAGAGCGCCTCCTGCACGAGCCTTGGCGAGTAGCGAGGGAGGTCGGGCCGGCACTCGCGAAGGTCCATCTTCGTGGCCTGCTCGCGTACCCACCGCTCGCGCGCGTTGTACGTCCGAGACGCACCGGGCTTGCGCAGCGCGTCCACGGCCCGCGCGACGTTCGTGTCGACCACGACCAACTCGTTGCCATCGACGGCTGGGAACCACGGCGTAAGTCCTGGGGCGAGCGCCGGCGTCGAGAGCGCGCTTACGAACATCGTCGCAAGCTTGCGCCCGACCCGGTGAACACCGGCGAAGTGCTCGACGAGCAGCGCGGCCCTCTTGGTGGGCGAAAGTTCGTCCTGGCACACGCGCTTGAACAGCGTGCGCACGCCGCCGCCCTTCCAGAGCCGGAGCCAAGCTGAAGTCGGCAGCTTGCCCATGTCGCCCATTCGGTTGAAGACAATGGTGGCGTCCTTCACGTGACAGGCGACACCGGGGCACTGTCTACAGTCAACGTGCTCGCGCGTCTTCGAAACGTCGCAACTCTCCTCGAAGGCGTCAACAGAGCTTAGCGTCGGGCACTGGTGCTGCGCGATGGACCGCTTCAGGAAGGCTACATCGGCGACGACGCGCATCGACGCGCGCGACAGCGAGCGCTGTTGACGGGCGACTATGACGTCACGCAGCGCCTGATACATCGACAGCGTGATGAAGAGGCGGAAGACTGCTGCTTCGATGCCGGCCGCGAGTTCGGCGGGCTCGACCGCGAACGCGCCGATGCTCTCCGGGTCGCAGTAGAAGGGGGTCGCCTGCTCTTCGTGGCGCCCGAGGTACCATCGAACGGCACCTCGGAGAGGCTCCTCCACGACTCAGCCTCCCAACACCTTCATCGCCGCGATCTTCGGATCGCCGAAGAAGACCGGGTCAACGTGCTCCATGATGTCAGCGCTCACGTCGAGGAAGTTCCGCTTGTTCTCGATCGGGATGAGGGCGCGCTTGGCGCCGTTGTCCTTCGCGACCTGGAGCGGCTCGGTGAGCGAGCGGAGCGGCTTGATGTTCCCCTGGACGCTCATATCCCCGAGGATGAGGAGCGCGGGGCTGACGGGCGCCTTTCGCAGAGCCGAGTAGCAGGCGACGAAGAATGCTACTCCGAGCTCGGCCTCGACTCGGTTCGCGAGTAGGTCGATCACCTCGACGTGAACATCGGAGACGTCTAGGTCGCGCGCGATGCCAAGCTCCGTTTTCTTCGCCTGTAGGAAGCTGAAGGCCCGCTGGACGGACTCCTTCATCGTGCCGGCAACGCCGCCCGCGAGCTTGAGCTTGCCCGTACCGCTCGAGATGGAGACTTCGACGCGGTAGAGGCCGACGGTGCCCTCGGACGTGACACCGGCGCTGTAGACGGTTCCAGGAGCCAACGGTTCGGTGGAGATGAGGTCTCGCCCGCCCTGCTCGGGCACCCCGACGAACTTCTCCTCGCCGGTTTCCTGCAGCGTGTAGCTGAAGGACGTGTGGTAGTATTCGAAGGAGCCCATCTTCTTAAGCTGCTCCTTCACGCGCCGCCGTCCTTCAAGCGCGAGTTCGAGGACCTCGGCGAGTTCTTCCTGAGTAACCTCGGCGTGCGGGAAGAGGATCTTCATCACTCCCGAGACGGTCTTGCGCACTGCCTTCCGGTCGCGGGCGTTGAGGTGGGCGCCGAGCGAAAAGTGGCGGTCGATGATCTCCGTAAAGTTGTGCTTCCGCATCTCGCGGAGCGCCTCGGCGAGGTAGTCGACGACGAACCCGTAGTGGTTCGTGAAGAGATCGTTCCGCATCTTCGGAATCTCCCAACCCGGGAGGTAGAAATGCATGCGGTCGATGAAGGCCATGTCGTCGCGAATGATGTCCGGCATGGGCGCGAACAGGTGCCCCGTCTGGACCATCACGTCGACGGGCTGATTGGTGTTGCCGAACATAGCGATACTCGCGTCACCAGAGACCGCCTCCTGCCCGCGTTGAAAGGTGCCGGACTCGCAGTAGGTCTTCATCGTCGTGATGACCTCTTTCGGCATCTTCTGGAGGTCAGCGACCTCGTCAAACCCGACGACGTCCCAGATTTGCACCATGCCCTTCTGCCGGCCGCTCATGTGCCCGAAGAGGTTGGCCACTGTGGTGCCGCCGGTGAGCAGCGCCGAGTACGGTGAGACCTCCTGGACGACGTAGCTCTTGCCCGTGCCGCGCGGCCCAAGTTCGACCAGGTTGTAGTTGCGCTCCGCGAGCGGGATGAGGCGGACGAGGAAGAGCAGCTTCAAGCGCCGCGACATTTCACCCGGCTCGTACCCCATGCTTCGCATGATGAGGTCGAGCCACTCGTCGGTCGTGAATTCGCTCCGGACACGCCGGTACTCCTCAACATCGAAGGTCGCGATCTGGATCGGTGTCAGCTTGTCGATCCAGAACGGGTTCTTGCCACGCGACTCCTCATCGTACTCGAAGCGCATGTCGACCTGCGCCCAAACTCCGCCCATCACGAGGCGCTCATAGTCGCGCACGTAGTGCTCGGGCACGTGGACGTTCTTGTGGCCGAAGTTCGTGACCTCGGCCCAGTAGTCCGAGTCGACGAGGCGCACCTTCACCTTGTCAATGAAGGTGTGACGCCCGCGGTCCTTAACTATCGCTTGCGCCTTCATCGACTCATCGGAGCGGATGTAGTTGTTCGCGAGCGTGTCGTTGACGACCTGGAGTCCCATCTGAATCGCGACTTCATCGCTCGACGCGCAGTACTTCCCGAGGAGGAATTCGAGGACGAAGACCGGCACGTTGGCGCCGACCTTCACCTTTCGGACGAGGTCCTTGCGCACCACCTTCCCGGCAAACAGGCGGTTGACCTTGTCGTCGAGCGCATCTCGCGTCGGGGTTGCTCCGTTGCTCATGGCTTACACTCCAAGCCGAACCGGGATGTCGGTGGGCGATCGATAAAGCTCCGCGTCGGTCATCGGGTCCTGCACCACGACGCGCAACGAGGCGACACTCTCGACGCTCAGCAAAAAGGCGACGGTCACCGGCTTGTTCGGCTCAAGGTTTACGCACCCAGTCGCACGATCGAACTGCGCGTCGACGACCATCCCAACCGCGCCAACCTGCTTGCCTGCCGCCATCAGCAGCGGACGAACTTGAATGCCCGTCGCTCCGAGCAGCATCTGCTTCTCGCCAAAGGTGAACGTCACGCTGAAGATGCGGTTCGTCACTGCATCCGGGAGCGACGCCGCCGTGATGGGGCCTGTGGAAGGGAGAGCGGACTCCCTTGCCTTCGTTCGAACGGTGAGCACCGGGATGACCAGTTCTTGAAGCGAGGGGCCACCGTGGTGGAACGCGAGGTCGCCGCCGGCCTTGAAGACACCGGTAGCCGCCGGGAACACGAGGTCCAGGTCTGAGGCATACCCGAGCGACGACGCGGCTACACGCACGCAGCCGGGGGGCGTAGCCCCGCCGCGACCGAGCCAGCAGCGGCGGTGCAGCTCCACGGTGTAGCCGCCGGGAGCGTCGGTTCGCATCGACTCGTCACGGTCGTTGGCGAAGAACAGGTGCCCGTGGTCGGCACTGACCACCGCGTGCTCGATGCCCGCCGCCGCGAGCTTGCGAATCGCGCGCGCGAGATTGTCGATGACGGTGTCCATCACCTGCCGCGCCTGGAACGTGAAGCCCGTCTCGCCAGCGTGATCGATCTCCTGCGAGCGGACGACGAACACCTGTGCGCCATCGAGCTTCTTCGCGAGCTTCGATGGCTGCAGGCTCAAGAGCTCATCGAGCGTTACGTCGATGAGCTTCGGCACGCGCGCGGCAGCGAACTTCTTTCGGCTCGCGAGGTCCGGCAGGAAGCTGTCGTCGATTCGCGCGCCGAGCTTGTCGTCTTGCTCGACGACGGAAAAGCTCCCCGACGCTCCAGGCATGAGCGCCGCCATGCCGATAGGCGTGATGCTGGGCAGCGCGCCGACGGCGGCGCGCACCGAGACCTCGGAGGTCTTCGGCAGGCGCTCGGCGAGATCCACGCCCATCTCGAAGCGCATGGCGTCGACGAGGAAGTAGGCGACGGGTTTGGGTTTGCCGGCGACGACCTCGCTCCAGATACGCGTCTGGTGGAGTGCACCGGGAATGGCCCACCCGGCCTTCACGAGCGCCTTGGTGAAGCCTTCCGCCATCGCGTGGCAGGCGTCCTCGTGGGCGCGTCGGACCACGCCGAGCGGGCGCTCCTCGGGCTCCTCGTCTAGGTTCGCGACCCACGCCTCGAGGCGACGCTGGGCCTGGTCGAGACGGAACCAGCCGTCCTTCGACACGTAGGCGTCCAGCCATGCGGCGGCATCTCCTGAAGTCTTGTTGACGGCCCTTCCCACTTCCATCGCTACGTTGCCCAGTTCGGCCATGCGTCGAGTGGCTTCCCACTGGGCCTTCCTGCTGACGTCTCGGTCAAGCCAGAAGCTATGCTCGCGCTCTGAAACGAGCGCGAGGGCCTCGCCGAACTTGTTGTTCGAGATGAGGTCACCCGCGTGACGAAGGAGGGCGCGCTCCTCGAAGCGGAACGTGTCGATGGCTCCGAGTGAGCCGGGCGGGAGCTTCGCGTTCTTGAGGCCCAGTTCCTCTTCGACGCGGTCGGCCAGCACCGCATACGCCTTGTCGTGGCCGGTTCGCAGGCGCCGCGCAATCTCGCGCACGGCAGACTCCTCGTCCTCCGTCGGCGGCTTCGCGACACTGTCGAGTGACGCGGGCGCATCACAGGACAGGTCGAGCCGGAACTCGGCTGCGAGCACGTAGCGCAGTGTGATGGCGCGGAGCTTCGCCAGAGGGGTATCGGAGGCAAGGTCAAGTCCGAGGCGGGCCTTCACGAGCTTCATCAACTCGCGCGTGGCTTCCTTGTTCACAATCTCGGGGTCGCGCGCGTCGTTCACGAGCCATACCGTGAGGAGCCCATCGTTGCCGCTCGCATCGTGGAAGATGCTCTTCAGGATCGACGGCGGCTCCGCGCCGGAGTTGCCCGCCGCCGCGCGCGCCAAGTCCTCGTAGGAGACCTTGCGGTCGAAGGGCAGCATCTCGTCGACGACGCCGAGCGTGTATTTCTGGAGCAGCACGTTCTTGGCGAGCTGCTTGAGCTGCGGCTCCCACGTCGTACCGGCCTTCTCGAGCTCCATAAGGATCGAAGCCTTCCGGTCGCGGATGACGTTCGGCATGTAGACGACGACCGTCGCGGGCGCGTCGCCGCTCACATGGGGCTCGATTACCGCGCGCAGCTCGAACATCGAACCGGCGTACTCGGCGAGGCGCATGCTAGCACCGCCGACAGAGACCGCGACGGGTTCGCCGGACGCACGAGGTCCACCGCGCACCTCATCGACAAAGGACTGGAACTCTGCGCGCTCGTCGTACCAGACGACGACACGACGGGACTTGAGCTTGTCGGCGAGCTGCTTCGCCACGTAGTCGTGAAGTGGGTGCATCAGGCGTCTCCTCCCTCGGCGGCAGCGGCCTTGCGATGGCCACCACGCCCACGCCCAGCGGTCTTGCCAGTGGCGGTGGGAGCTTCGAGCAAGCTCTTGAGCGCGGACTTCACGGCGGGCGAGGTGCGCTCGCGCACGAGTTCCTCGACGCTGCGAGTAGGCGTCTTACGGGCCGTCCACTTGGCGTCGGTCCCTTCGACCCAGAACACGTCTTCGAGCCCGTGGGCGATGGCGAGGCTGCGGTCCTTCACGCACTTCGGGACCACGCGCTCGGGCCAGAGGTGCATCGCTAGGTGGGCCCAGTCGTATTCGCCCTCACAGAGGGCATCCCAGGTCGCCTTCAGTTCCTTCTGCCAAGCCTTGTGATGCGGAACGAGCCGCCAGAGCGGGGCGAAGTTGATCGCCGCGCCGTCGTCGAGGTTCGGCTTCCACAGCGGAGCCACGCGTCTTACGTCATCGACGAAAGCATGTAGCTCTTCGAGCGATGCCTCCTGCTTTTCCAGCTCCCTGCGGGCCTTGCTGCCGCCTCCGGCAGCACGGGTGGCGGCGACGCGGCCCTCCTCGAGCCGGACCCTCTGCGCAAGGAACTCGCTCTGGATCGTGAACAAGGTGTCGCCAGTAACGCGCTGAGCATTGAGCCAAACAATGAACTCCGAGCTTCGCGTCGACAGCGGAACGTAGTACGGCGCGCTGCGGCGGCTCTTCGTGTAGTTCCGCAAGTGGGACGCGAAGAACTCGGCACTGAGGTACCGCCGCAGCTCCGGGACACCCAGCATGTCTACGAGTTCCTGCAGGAGCCCCTCGCCACGCTTCGGGATCGCCGACTCCACTGCCGCTTCGCAGCGAGCCACAACGTCGAGCGGGTGTCCAGCATCGTCCACGAGAACGGCCGGTGCGTCGGCGACCTCGAGCTCAGGTGCCGTGGGCGCTTCGTACGCACGGCTGCTCGACAGTTCTGACGACTGCAGCAGCAGTGACGCCGTCCAACGCCCGAAGGCGCAGCCCACGAGGTATGCGACAATGGTTTCGGCCCACTCACGCCGGGCGCGCTCATCGCGGGCGATTTCGGGTCGATGGACGTCGCCGACGTTGCTCTCGATCTCCGTCCAGTCGCTTGACGTGAGGCCATAAAGGTCGGACGTCCGGCGATCGATCGCCTCTTGCGCCGTGACGTAGGTGTCGAGCTGCGCCTCCTGATGGGTAACCAGTGCGGCCCAGGTTTCCTGGAGAGAGCCCTTGAGCGACAGGGGCGCGATCGGGCTACGGAAGACCGCGGTGGTCTCATCGCGCAGTCCAGTATCTGCTCGGGCCGTCCAAGCCTGCTTCGCATAGGACGCGAGCTCCGAATCGGCGGGCACCGTTCTCGGCACCGGGATGCGCTGCACGAGCCCCACCTCATACGAGTTGGCGCCAGCGCCGCCCTCCGCTTCGGCAGTCCCAAGCCCGAGGCTCAAGAGGTAGCTCACAACACGCGAGTTCAGAGCGGCGAGAAGGGCCCATGCATCGGGCTCGGTGCCGACGATGGACGGGCCCTTATGTCCGAACGCGCACCCTCCAGGCAACGCTCGAGGCGCGAACCGCTTGTTCGTGCGCGGCGGCCACGTAATGCCACGCTTGCCATAGCAATCCGGGTTGCGGATATACGAGCCGGTGAACGCGGCCAGCGCACTCCGCGGCGTCGGTGCCGATACGAGCAGGTGGATATCGTCGAAGTAGGGGCTGTACTCGCCCCCCTTAGCGAACGGCATCCACGCATCGTCAGCGCCGACTCGCGAGGGGGCGACCTCCCAGCGCAAGCGCAGGAAGCGAAAGTCGTCGGCCGACGCAAGCCCCTGACGGGCACGGCCAGAGGCCCCTTCGAGCGCCGGGTGGTTGACGAAGACGTCTCGCAGCTCGGGCGAGCACCAGTAGCCGAAGACCGCGTAGGGCAACTTCTCGAACTCGCGCTGGTCCGTTGCGAAACTCCGATCCGAAGGTGTTCCGCTGCGCACGCACCCCACTACCTGCCGGAGGGATGGCTCGCGCGACGTCTTTCCCTCGCCCAGCAAGCGAAGGTACAGCGAGCTACCGGTCTTCGAGCCTGAGGCCAGGGCGTAGGCCGCAACGCGAACCGTGGCTCCGTCTAGGACGTGCCCCCCAAGGTGAGCCATGACTTCCATGCGGCTCGACGCGAGCAGCACGTTCCGGCGCCACGGCTCAAGCGTGCGCCGGAACAACCCGGCCTCCGTTGAGATCACACCAACAAAGCCCGTCGGGGCGAGCTCTCGGACGCAGCGATCGACGAAGACGGCGAAGATGTCCTGCCGGCTATCGGGATACGCACCTTCGACGTACTCCTTCGACGGGCCGCTCGTGTCGCCGAACGGCGGATTCATGAGGACCACGTCGAAGCGCATGCGCGCAGCATCGAGGAGCGCAAGGCCGTGCGCCGAGTCGTGACGGAAGAGCCGTCGGCGCTCGTGCTCCTTGCCGGGGGCGCCCGCAGCGAACTTCGTCAACTCGGCGATGAGCTGTTCTTCAGCGGTGTCCCAGAGCGCCGTCGAGGTCAGCCTGCCTCCGAACATCTCCCCCTGACGAGTCGCGCGTTCCGCTTTGCGAATCGTGTCCTCGAGGGTGCGTTCTACACGCAGCATCAAGCCGAGGTCGCCAGCGAGCTTGAAGGCACCGACGATCTTCTCGAAGACCTCCGCTAAGAGAGGATGCTCAACGTGACGCGCGAACTCGCGAACCAGGTCATCGTCTCCCGGCATGGGCTCCGCAAGGATGATGTTGCTCCGCTCGATGCGACGGCGTGCGCTGCGCTGCACGCCGAAGTCACGCCATGCTCGCTGCGCGCGGAGCCATAGCGCGAACGAGGCGACCTGAACGCAGCGTGGATCGATGTCGACGCCGTAGAGGTTGTGCCGAACGATCAGCTCGGGCAGCGCCGCGTTCAGGCTCTCGACCGTCGAGTAGTCCTCTCGGAGACTCTTGCCGGTTTCGAAAGACGTGACGTCGCGTGGATCGGCCCAAGCCTCCCGGTAGATCTCGATGAGGAGATCGAAGCCGTAGAGGAGGAAGTGGCCCGAGCCGCATGCGGGATCGATGACGCGAATGTCTCTCGGGTCCTTACCTGCGCGCTGTGGCGGCACCGTCCCGCTCTTGACCGTGAGGAACTCGCAGTGTTCGACGAGCGCGGTCAGGCCACCGCGCATCTCCCACCACAGGCGCCCAAGCGTGTTGTCGGTGAGGAAACGGACGATGTATCGGGGCGTGAAGAACTGGTTCCGCGTCGCCAGCTCTCGGCTGTTCCGAGGAGCCTGCGAGCCGCCGGATTTCACGTCCTTCATCGCCTGCCGCTCTTCGAGCGAGTTGAAGTACTGGTAGACCCAGCCGATGGTCTCGTCCTCTCCCCAGACCTTGGCGAGTTCGCCGTCGTTCAGTACCTCAAGGAGCTGCTCGAAGGTCGCGCGCTTCGGCCAAAGCACGCTCGACGGATCGCGGCGGTCGAAGAGAACCTTCACCTCGGTCGACAGCTCGTCGAAGAGCGACTCGATGTAGAGCCGGTAGCCCGCGCTGTCGGGCAGAAGCGGCAGGCCCGGAGCCATGCCGGCAAACTCGCGGTAGCCCGCCGACTGCTCGCCCTTGGTGATGCACTCCTGCATGAGTTCGCGGGCCTCGAGCATCTTCAGCGCGACGAAGCGGTTGATCGTGGTGAAGGCGGCGTCGCGCAGGTAGTCGCCAACCGAGTCGGCGGCGCTCATGCCGGACGCCCGCTTGTGCTCGATGGCCGCAACGATGCGCTCGCGCTGGAAGGCCTGACGGGCCGAGAGGTGACCACCCGCCTTGGCGGCAAGCTTGCCGTCGCGGTGCACGTCGAAGCCGCCCTCAAGCTGCGCGGCGAAGTCCTCCTCAAGGAGCATCCGCGCTCGCTGCGTGGCACGTTCGATGGCGTTGCGTGTGTCCTTGTCCATCAGGTCTTCCCCGCTTGGGCCAATGGGTTCGTTGGTGCAGGCGCCTCCGGATAACGCTCTGCGAACCACCGCACCCGCGCCACGCTGTCTGTTGGCGAATCGGTAGTGGGGGCGTGGAGATGCCGGCCGATCTTCGGAAGAAGGAGCACTAAAAGGAGGTCCGAAGAATTCGGGTCGAGAGTGAAGCGCGAGTCTCCTTGAGCCTCGAGTCTACGCGAGAACGCATCGAGGGCGGCGCGGCTGGCGTCTGTCAGCGGCTCGGGCAACACGAGGAGCCGACGGATGCTGTCAGGATTTACGAGGCGAATCGGTTGCAGAGCCTCGAAGAGAGCACCTGCGTTGCGGCCGAAGTCGACGCCCGGGAACCAGCCACGGAGACGAGCCACGAAGTCGTAGACGTCCGTAAAAGCACCGCCCTGCTCGCGCTGCCGGCGCTCGGTTTCGGCGAAGAGACTCAAGATGGTACCGTCGCCCATCCGGACCGACTGACCGAGCATCATAAGAAAGTTCCGCTCTTGGTCTGAAAGCACTCCGGCAGCCGGCTTGTAGCCGAGGTCGTGTTCGATCTCGTTCCAGACGTGCGCCATCATGCTGCACACCTGCACCTCGCACGACACGTCCATCACGTTCGCGTAGGTGCCCACTCCATCCGCAGTCGTGAGAAAGACCTCGACGTGGCTGGCTCGGTAGAAATTGTTGGGATCGTCGCGGTTCTTATCTTTGCGCTCGTGGATTGGACGCTGGCCGCTGGCGTCAACAAACCGCTTGCAAACAAGCTGCACGACCTGGTCCTCATGACGCTGTTCGTACGTGGCGACCCGAACGGCGGCGAGGTCGCGGATTTGGTCGAACACCGCATCGACGTCGGGGATCGACTTCTTGCCAGTCGCCGCGAAGCGACGCAGCTTGCCCTCGAAACTCTTCGGGCTCTTCGCCCGTGACGTCACCTGAGCGCGAATGGCGTTGCCTTCGACGATCTCCGAACGGCAGATTTCGGCCACGCGCGCAGCGAGCTTCAGGTAACGGTCGTACTCGCGGTGGTACCGCTGCACAGCCTTCTTGATGGTGTCATCTGAGATGGTCATGTTGCGCTACTGAATGAAGACCTTTTTGCCAGCACCGATGAGCCGGGCGCACTCCTCGCGGATACCGTCGAGCGCCGCATCGAGCTGATCCTCGGACTCAATGCCGCCGGCGAAGTAGCTCGCGACGCTCACTGTAACGACGCGCTCGCCGTCGATGAGCCGGTTGAGCTCCGCGAGCGCGGCCCGGAGGCGGCCCTCACAAGCGTCGCAGTCCGACCGCAGCTGAGGGATTGGGACCGGCTCGACATCCCGTTTACGGAGCAGCTCGAATTGTGCGACGAGGCGATCTCGCGCTGGCTGGAGGCGTTCCCGGTCTTCCTTGGTGAGACCTAGCCAGGCCGACGCCTTGTCGAACCGATCAAATGCGTCCTCATAGACGGTGGCGCGTGCCTCCAGTGCATCGTCGAAGCGGCGGCTGTACTCGGCCTCGATAGCCTTCGTGTGCTGCTCGATGATCGGAAGCTCCTTGAAGAACGTTTCTCGGGCGAGCAGGTCTTCGAGCGCAGCCGCGCGCGTGCGCAGGTCATCGGAAATGTCCGACTCCTGGCTCAGGAAGATCCAGAGACTCGACTGCGCCTTGCGCGCTCGCTCAAGGTCATGGAGGCGCGGCTCGTTAAGCACCTGCTCGAGCTCGACGGCACGCTTGATGGCGTCCTTTATAGCTCGATGGCTCGTGTTGAACGTGGCGATGGCGTTGTCCTCGGAGCCCCGGAGGATGGCCTTCATCTGGCCGATGGCTCTCTCGAGGACCGCGCCGCCCGGCAGGCGATGCTTGGTGAGCGTCGCGAGAGCGGACGACACGGTGTCCTCGTTGCGCGCGCCCTCCTTGCGAAGCTCGGCGACGATAGCTCCGGCATTCAGCTCCTTCACCTCGCTGCCGAAGGTGTCGCGGAAGGCCTCGGAGGCTTTCACCAGCTCCTCGAACTCGATGCCCTTCTTTGGGCGGAACGACGCTTGCCTGAACAGGTTGTTGTTCGAGAAGGTGTCGCGCGCCTCAACGCCGGTGACGGTATCGAGTGTCTGGCCCTTGCTGGTCGCTTCGAGCTTGCCGGCGCGAAGCAGCGAGAGTACCAGCAGGCGCACGACCTCGAAGTCCCAGCCGAATGGCTCCTTGGCGAAATCGTCGGTGAGGTAGCGGCCGCTCGCGGTGTCGCCGTAGTTGGCTCGCTCCTCGATGCGGTCGAGCACTTCCTTCAGCGGGCCGCTCTCGGTGCGGAAGACGGTCTTGCCCTTCTCGTCACGCAAAAGCCCGATGCCGCCGAACACGCTCGGCAGGCCCTGGAGGTTCTCGGCGGTGAAAAGTGCGTCGGCGCCCTTCTTCACCTCCGTCGCCTTGGCGGCGGCCTCCTTGAAGCGGTCGAAGACCTCGGGCAGCACCTGACTGAGCACCTCAGCGGCGGTCTTGCCCACGTCGACGGCGCGGTCGGAGGGGCTGCGGTCATTGCCCCGGAAGTAGATGCGGCCGGAGAGGCACGCGGCGCGCAGCAGGCGGCGCAGCTCGTCGCTGTGCCTGCGCAGGCGAACACGCTCCTCGGCGATGAGGGCGGGCGTGTCCTCGCCCTTCGTCTCGCGCTCCTTGCGGGCGAGCATCTCCTTGCTGCGGAACAGCTCGACGGTTTCGCGGTCGATAGCGTCGGTCAACCCGATAGCCCAGAAGACGTGCTTTCGCTCCTGCTGGCTGCGCGTGCGGAGCTCGGCGGCGAGCGCTTCCAGCTCCTTGCCGTCATCGGCGAGGTGGACCTGGAACATCATGTCGCCGCTCGTGACTTCGCGGCCGTGGATGGCGAGACCCGCCTTGAAGGTCTTGGTGTCGAACAGCGTGTGCGAGGGCTGTGGCTGCCAGAACGCCGACAGCACCTCGGAGTAGAGGCGGTGGGAGTCGCCTCGCTTCGGGCTGATGCCGTTGCGCAGGCGCTCCCAGTCGTCCTCGGCGGGCGTCGGGATGCGGTAGCCGTCGTCGCCATGGCGAACCTTGTGGGCCGCCTCGAGCTCGCGCAGGGCCTCCTTCACCGAGACGAGCTGCGAGTCTCCGCTGGCATTGCCGTGCAGAGCCGCTGCGATGTTCTCGGCGCTTCGGTGGACGCTCTTCACGTACTGCAGTAGGCAGATGACCTTGGCCACAGGCTGCGCGAGCGGGTGGTTCAGCTCCTTGGAGATGGCGGAGATCTTCGCGCGCACCTCTGAGCCGATGTTGCCCTCGACGAGGTCGTAGACCTGATCGAGCCGCACGAGGTCGCCGAGATTGCCGTCGGCGAGGTTCACCGCCGGATTGATGAGGAGCTGCTGCGCGAGCTTGATTATGGTGCGGTTCGCGCCGCCGACGTGCTTGCTCGCGCCGCTCTGCGTGCGCAGGCCCGAGACGACCTGGATGATGAGGTCGATCTGGTACGGCAGCAGCGGGTACAGGTCGATGAACGCCTCGCGCGACAGCTCTGGGAGCTTGATATCGGCGGTGAGCCGGGTGTGCTCGGTGAGGCGGCCGCGATGCTCATCAAACAACTTCCCGAGCGCGGTCTGCGCACCGGCGTTCTTCGAGAGAACGCGGCGGCTGGTGACTTCGGAGATGTCGGACGGCTCGAGGTGGACCTGCAGCGGGAAGCGGTCCATCAGGCGCGCCAGCTCGATCTTCTTGTCGTCGAGCCCCGAGACGAGTTCGCCGAGTTTCTCCTGCGAGGTGACGACGACCCAGTGCTTGCCACGACCCTTCACGCCGAGGCTCTGCACGATGGCCTGCAGGTCGAGCATCTTCTGGACGTCGCGCGCGACGAACTGGCCAACCTCGTCGACGACGAACATCAGCGCGTGGCCTGACTTGCGGCGCTTCATCAGCTCGCCCGCGCGCTCGGCCAGCTTGCCAGGCGAGATGTCGGCCTTATTCTTGACGGCTTTCACCCACGAGTCGGCCATCGGGTACGTGTCCGGGTCGAGGCTGTGGAGCACACGACTCGCCTCGGAAAGCGCAAAGGCGACCTTGCCTTTCTCGACGGCCCAGTCCTTCTTAAAGAGCCTCTTGTACTCATCCTCGAAGCGCGCAAGCTGCCCCTTCTCCTCGAGCCCGATCTCCAGCTCTGAGAGGTCGAGATCCTTCGCGTAGCCGAGGCTCTGGAGGAAGAGCCCGTACATGATCTCGGTCAGCGTCTGGTTGCCGCTGCGGATGCCCCGGTCAGTCGAGACGTCGAAGATGACCGCATGGGTTGGGATCTTCTCGTTGATGGCCTTCAGCAGGACCTGGAGCTTCTTGTCGCCCGTGCGCTCGGCGAAGCGCGCGGCGGCGGACTCGCCGGCGACGGTGCGGTTCGCAACCGAGAGGCCGAGCATCTTGGCGAAGCTCGACTTACCTGAGCCGAAGAAGCCGGAGACCCAGATGGCGATGCCCTCGTGGGGCTTGTTCGGCGTCTCGCGGTAGGCGTCGAAGATGTTGGTGTAATGCAAGAGGATCGCATCCGTGACGACGTACTCGTTGATTTCGTCGCGGATGATCTCCTCGTCGGTCTGGTCGACCTTGATGACTTCTTCGATGCGACGGTGGATGTCGTTTGCGAAGAGCGTCTTGATGGGCGTAGGCGTCGTCATCGTCGGTAGTCCTCAGAAGATCTTCGGGCGGTAGTTGTGCTCCGCGTCGAGCACGCCCATGAAGCGCAGGCCTGCCGCGCCATTGAGGTCGCCGGGGTAGAAGAGAACGGTCGGAACGTGGACGCGGCCCTTGAGCTGTTCAAGTAGCGAGAAGGTCCGATACACGGGGAAGAGCGCGCCGGTGCGCAAGATTAAGACGACGTCGAGCAGTGGATCTGGGGCCTCGGGCATTCGGGCAGCGACGAGGTCGACGAGCGGCGAGTACTCCGAGAGGACAGAGTGGACGGTCTCAACGATGGTCTCGACGCCCTGCTCGCGCTCGGCGGTGAACCACTCCTCGAGCGGGCGCTGCGAGCGCATCGCCTCGTCGAGGCACTCGGCCAGGGAGATGCGGCGGACGCGCTTTCCCTTCTGTGAGAGCCGCGTTTCGAGCAGCGTCACCTGCTTGCGCAGGTCGAACTCATCCTCGGGGTCGTAGCGGAACAGCGCGTACGGCATGTCGTGGTACGCGCTGAGGCGCTGCCGGGGGTCGGGCAGCTCGAGGACGGGCTCGAGGCTCTGCTTGATGCGATGTTCGAGGTCGCTCATGCAACCATCCTCTCGGCGTACTCGCTGGTGCTCGTGCAAGGCAGGGAGAGCTGCACGAGGCTGCCGGCGACCTGGTATTCGAGCTTGCGGTACTGATGCAGACGCAGAAGTTCGTGCTCGACGTCGGCGGGGCGCATGAGGAACAGGCGCCACTCGGGCGACGCGACGACCTTGCTGGGGCTCAGCTTCTCGTCGCGCATCGCGTGCAGGAGGTAAAGGAAGCTCTTCTCCGGCAGGTGGAACGAGAAGAACTCCTTGGTGGTGGAGCCGCGCAGCAGACCGAAGTCGACGGCGATCTTGAGCAGGCCCGCCGCGACGCGCTTGGTGGTCTGCACAGACCACGCATGCTCGGTGGTCGCGCCGCGCTTGGAGATACCGCCGAGATACTCCTCGACGTCCTCGGTACGGACGCGGAAAGTACCGCCGTCGTAGGCGGCGAACAGCCAAGTCTCGATGAAGTCGCGGACGAGGAACTCGTCGCGCGTCATATGCCAGAGGAGCAGCGGCTTCCACTCGCCGAGGGGGAAGCCATGCTGTGCGAGCACAACGAGGGGCCGGTCGCGACCAGCAGGGTCGAAGCGGCGGTTCAGCACCTTGGAGACGTCGCGGAGCCACGTCGTGCTGCTGGCGCCGATGAAGTTCTCATCGCGGAGGCGGTCGAGGTTCTCGCGCTTCGAACGCTCGAAGTCCCACGCCGCGAAGACTGCGTAGGTCTCTGCGATCATCGCCCCTTTCACGACCGTGAAGGACGAGACCACGTTCGCGCGCAAAGTCGACGTCACGCTTCCGCCCTCCGCGCGTAGGGGACGGCGAGCGCGCCGTGCTCGCCGCGCGCGAAGCCAAGGGCCAGGAGCGCCACATCGTTGTCAGTGCCCGAGAAGAGCCCGGGCAGTGGCACGGCGCGGCCTTCGGCCGAGCGGCGCAGACGGGCGTATGCTTCGAGGTCGCGCTCTGTCACGACCTCGAATGCGCGCAGGATGGCGGTGAGGTCGGTGCCCGAGAGCGACTCAAGCTTCTCGAAGAAGGCCGTCCACTCGCCGGCGTTGTCGAGCCAGTGCTCCCAGCGCGCGTCGAACTCCTCCTCGATGGTCTCAGGCAGTCGCCAAAGCGTGACACTGCCCGGGGGCTCGAAGACCTCGGCGCAGCGGTGGGCGGCGACCGCGAATACGGAGCGGGCCTGTGCGAAGCGGTGCGTGCGTGGGAAGCCGCGCCGGAGGGCGGTGGCGCCGAAACGCCCGAGTTGGTTCTTAGTGTTCCACCACTTGGCGAGGTCCATCTCGCCGAAGCGGGCGACGATGAGGCGCAGTTTGAGCAGGCGATCGAGGTCGATGGTCCCAGGCTTCACTGCGAGCCCCCTTTGTCGGTGCTGCCGTCGTGCGCGTCGGCACCGCCCGTCCGCCCCCACTCGTCGGCCTCGGAAAGCTTGAACTTCCAGAGGCGAGTGATCTTGTGGGCTGGGAGCTTACGGGCCTCGATCCAGCGATAGACGGAATCTTTTGCCATCCCGAGATGCTTGGCGGCGCCTTCAGCCGAGGCCCAAGGCTCTATCATCATCGGCTGTGCTCCGATTGGATAACCACTGTGCACCTGTGCACGGTAACCGGAGCGGGCCCTTCCGAGAATACCCAAGCAAAGTCGAGAAGACTCGAAGAGTGATGAAAGGCGAGAACGAAGGAGCATTGAACGCCCTTCGGGAGGTCCCTGGACAGTTCGACCAGCCTTGGGTGTTCCCTCAACAGGATGGAGGCTTCATCCGTCCGCCAGCACACTTGCGAGGAAGCCATCCTCCAAAACGCGGAACTGGCCGGCATCCGTCGCATCGGCTGACACACCCTGCACACGCCAGCCACCTCGTCATGTGGGCTATGCCGCGCAAGGCCGTTCAGGAGCCGCTGGGGCACGCCAGCATCGACATGTCGATGGCTACGAACGTGAAGAACGATGCGGTGCCCGCCCCCGACATGCCCCCCAAAGGCCACAGCCCAGAAACGACAAAAGCCCCCGAGTCTTTCGACTCGGAGGCTCTTGTTCGGAGTGCCCAGGGCGGGATTCGAACCCGCACACCTTTCGGCGCCACCCCCTCAAGATGGTGTGTCTACCAGTTCCACCACCTGGGCGTTTCGGCGGGGTCCATCTACCGGACCCCGTGGATTCACGCAACAACCAATTCAACGGTCGCGTGAATCCGATGCTTCCTGACGACTACGGCGCGGGCGTCGTCGGCGCGGGAGCCTGCTGGCCCTCCGCCGGCGGCGTCGCGGAACGCTCCTGCTCCACCGCTCCCGGAGCAGCAGGAGCCGGCGTCGTGGCTCCCGGGGTCGCCGGGGCCGTCTTCGCCGGCGGCGTCGCCACCGAACCCGCGGCCACCGAACCGCGCAGGCCCACGAACGACAGGCCCAGCGAGGTCAGGAAGAACAAGCCGGCGCAGACGCCCGTCAGCTTGCTCAAGAAGGTCACCGCGCCGCGCCCACCGAAGGCGCTCGTCGCGGCGCCGCCACCGAGGGCGGAACCCATGCCGGCGTCCTTCCCCGGCTGCAACAAGATGACGAAGATCATGAACACGCAGAGCAGGACGTGCACGATCGTGAAGAAGGTCAGCATGGGTGTTCCAAACGCTCCGTGAAAGAGGGCGCAACCTACACAAAGTGGTCAACGGGTGACAACTTCTAACAGGGATAACGGCTTCAGCCAGCCGCCTTCACGATGGCCACGAAGTCCGCCGCCTTGAGGCTCGCTCCCCCCACGAGCGCCCCGTCCACGTCCGGCTGACCCAGCAATTCCGCCGCGTTGTCCGGCTTCACGCTGCCGCCGTACTGGATGCGGACCCGCTCGGCCGTCCCCTCGTCGTACATCCGGGTCAGCAGGCCCCGGATGGCCGCGTGGACCTCCTGCGCCTGCGCCGTCGTCGCCGTCCGGCCCGTCCCAATCGCCCACACCGGCTCGTACGCCATCACGAACGTCGCCACGTCCGCCCCGGAGAAGCCCTCCAGCGCGCCCCGCACCTGGCGCTCCACCACCGTGAGCGTCTGGTTCGACTCGCGCTCGGCCAGCGTCTCGCCCACGCAGACGATGGGCGTCATCCCGGCGGCCTTCACCGCCTTCGCCCGCTTGTTCACCGTGGCGTCCGTCTCACCGAAGAATTGCCGGCGCTCCGAGTGCCCCACGATGACGTAGGCACACCCCAGCTCCGCCAGCATCGGCGCGCTGATTTCACCCGTGAAGGCGCCCGAGGACTCCCAGTGACAGTTCTGCGCCGCCAGCTGCAGGGGTGCCCCCTCCAGCGCGACGTGCAGGGGCTGCAACGCGACGAACGGGGGCGCGATGGCCACCTCCACCTTGTCGCCCATTGCCGCCACCGCACTGCGAAGCTCCCGCACCAGCGCGAGCGCTTCCGGCACCGTCTTGTTCATCTTCCAGTTGCCAGCGACGATCTTCCGACGAGCCATCGAGGTGTCTCCCCCGGTGCGTACCGCGTGGGTGCCCTACTTCGTCTCCAGCGCCTTGATGCCAGGCAGCGGCTGGCCCTCCAGGAACTCCAGCGACGCGCCACCACCCGTGGACACGTGGCTCATCTTGTCCGCGTAGCCCATCTGCTCCACCGCCGCCGCGCTGTCGCCGCCGCCAATCACCGTGACGGCGTCCTTGTTGATGGACATCGCCGCGGCCACCGAGCGCGTGCCCTCCGCGAACTTGTCGACCTCGAAGCGGCCCATGGGCCCGTTCCAGATCACCGTCTTCGCGTCGCGGATGCGCTGCGTGTACATCGCGCGCGTCTTGGGACCGATGTCCAGGCCGATCATGTCCGCCGGCACCACCTGATCCGGCGTCTCCTTCACCGGGCCCTTGCCGTCGATGTCCGCGCAGACGATGTGGTCGATGGGCAGCACCAGCGGCGTCTTCAGGCGCTTGGCCGTGTCCAGCAGCTTCGCCGCCAGCGCCAGCTTGTCGCCCTCCTCCACCCGGCTCTTGCCCACTTCGATGCCCTGCGCCTTCAGGAAGGTGTACGCCATGGCGCCACCCACGAGCAGCGCGTCCACCTTGGGCAGCAGGCTCTCGATGACCTTGATCTTGTCGCTCACCTTGGAGCCGCCCAGGATGGCCACGAAGGGCTTCTGCGGATTGCGCAGCACCTTGTCGCCCAGGTACTCGATCTCCTTGCGCATCAGGAGGCCGGCGGCCTTCTCCTTCACGAAGGGCACCATGCCGGCCGTGGACGCGTGCGCGCGGTGCGCCGTGCCGAACGCGTCGTTGACGTAGACGTCCGCCAGCGCCGCCAGCTCGCGCGAGAAGGCCTCGTCGTTCGCCTCCTCCTCCTTGTGGAAGCGCAGGTTCTCCAAGAGGAGCACCTGCCCCGCCTTCAGGTCATTCACCTGCTTCTTCACGTTGTCACCCACGCAGTCGTCCGCGTGGATGACCTCGTGCTTGCCGCCCAGCAGCTCCGCCAGCTTCTCCGCGACGAGCACCGTGGACAGCTTGGGGTCCGCGCCCTTGGGCCGACCGAGGTGGGACGCCAGGATGACCTTGCCGCCCATCTCCAGCGCGCGCCGGATGGTGGGGAGCGCCTCACGGATGCGGGTGTCGTCGGTGATGCGGCGCCCCTCCAGCGGGACGTTGAAGTCCACGCGGATGAAGACGCGCTTGCCGGTCAACTGCAGGTCATCGATGTAGCGGATCATCTTGGGTGTCCCTTGTGCCTGTCTCGGTCAGCCTGGGGTGCCGGTGCGGGGAGGCTTTACGCCACGCCCTTGGACACGAGGAACTTCGCCGTGTCGACCATGCGGTTGGAGAAGCCCCACTCGTTGTCGTACCAGGCCATGACCTTGACCATGTTGTCGCCCATCACGAAGCAGTTCGTGGCGTCGAAGATGGCCGAGTGCGGGTTGCCGTTGTAGTCCACCGACACCGTCTGCGCGTCGCTGAACTCCAGCACGCCCTTGAGCGCGCCGTTGGCGGCGGCCTTCATCGCGGCGATGACCTCTTCGGCCGTGACCTTCTTGGTGGTGTTCACCGTCAGGTCCACCAGGGACACGTTCGGGGTGGGGACGCGGACGGAGATGCCGTGCATCTTGCCCTTGAGCGACGGGATGACCTCACCGATGGCCTTCGCGGCGCCGGTGCTGGTGGGGATCATGGAGAGCGCGGCGGCGCGGGCGCGGCGCATGTCCTCGTGGGTGAGGTCCAGGATGCGCTGGTCGTTGGTGTAGCTGTGCACCGTCGTCATCAGGCCCTTCTCGATGCCGAAGTTGTCCACCAGCACCTTGGCGATGGGCGCCAGGCAGTTGGTGGTGCACGAGGCGTTGGACACGATGTGGTGCTTCGCCGGGTCGTACTCGTTCTGGTTGATGCCGTACGCGATGGTCAGGTCCGGGCCCTTGGCCGGCGCGGAGATGATGACCTTCTTGGCGCCCGCGGCCAGGTGCTTGGCGGCGGCGTCACGGGCCGTGAAGCGGCCGGTGCACTCCATCACCACGTCCACGTTCATGTTCTTCCAGGGCAGCGCGGAGGGGTCCTTCTCCGCGGTGACGGCGATCTCCTTGCCGTTCACCACGATGCCCTTGTCGGTGTGGGACACCTCGCCCGGCCACGTGCGGTGCACGGAGTCGTACTTGAACAGGTGGGCCAGCGCCGACGGCTTGTCGAGGTCGTTGATGGCGACGATCTCGAGGTCTTCCTTGCGGCTGAGCGCGGCGCGCAGGATGCAGCGACCGATACGACCGAAGCCGTTGATGGCGAGCTTGATGGCCATGGTGTTTTCCGTCTCCTTGAAGGAGTGGGCCTTCGCGGCCCACCGTCATGAATCTCGTAAAGAAGGCGGGCGACCGTAGGCAGGCGCCCCCGCCGAGTCAACGCTTCGCGTGGGCCGCTTTCGCGCGTGCACGCCGGAGCTGAACAATCACCCCGACCAACAGCCAGAGCCCGGAGGCCGTTCCCGCACCGGCCCCGCATCCGCAGCCGCTGTCCCCCTTGGGGGAATAGTCATTGGGGAGCGCCGGAATGACCGTGGGTTGCGGCTCCGGGTCCACCGGGCCCGGGTCCACCGGCGGATGCGGATCCACCTCCCGCACCGCCACGCAGGACGCCAGCGGCCGGGGGCTGACCGCGGGCGTCACGTCCGCGTCAGGCAGGGCCGGCGCCTGGGTGACGAGTCCTGAACGCACCAGGAACGCGCCCACCAGCCGCGACCGCTCACGATTGGACGCAAGGCCCTCGAACGGGAAGCCCAGCACCAGCACCTGGCCCGCGGGCGCCGTGCCCGCGGAGAGCACGCCCGCGCCCAGCGACGTGCCGGTGTAGCGCAGCACGTCCGCGCCGCCGCCCGTCGGGGCCAGCACGTCCGTCACCCCCACCGGATAGGCGCCGAGCGTCCCATCCGCCAGCGGCGTGGCCGCCAGGTCCGCGAGGAGCCCGCCCGCCGAGCCCTGCACCCGGGCCACCGGCGCCCCCGCCGCGATGGACGCCCGGAGGATGTCCGTGAGGAACAGCTTGTCGTCCGCGGTACCCGCCGCGAGCGTGGACACCGTGCGTCCGCCCGACAGCATCAGGTGCCCGCCCCCCGTGACGAACGCGCGCAGGGCGTCCTGCTCCGTCCGCGTCAGGCCCGCGCC
>NZ_RAWF01000746.1:0-399 GCF_003612075.1 Corallococcus sp. CA041A | reverse complement strand
CCGGTCGGCCAGCATGCCGCCTGGGATCTGCATGAGCGCGTACGTCAGAAAAAACGAACTCAGCAGTAAGCCTTGCACCGCGGGGCCGATGTTGAATTCCTTCGCGATCAGCGGCATCGCGACTGACAACGATGCGCGGTCGACGTAGTTGATGGAAATCAGCATCAACATCATCAAGAAAATCTTCCAGCGCACAGAGCTCTTCGTCTCCGTTAGCGCCATGGCCGGGGCCTGGCTTGCGGTTTCCATTACGCGTGTCTCCTGGTAGCTCGGAAAGCCCTTTCGAGAAGCGGGCTGGGAGGCCGGTCTTGACGCCGATCCTCCCGCCTTCGCCCACCGAAACGACCTCCTGAGTCGATTTGATTGGTTTGTGTTGCGCAACGTGGCTGAGTATAGGAT
>NZ_RAWF01000745.1:0-399 GCF_003612075.1 Corallococcus sp. CA041A | reverse complement strand
GGTCATTACAGCTTTCGGTCTAATACAGCACCCGCCGTAACGGTTGTCGACAGAGAACCCTCGTAAGTGGCTAAAGGGATATAAGATCTGGCGAGATCTCACGCATGACAAGACTTCCCTTTCCATCTAGATGCAGCATGCCGACCCAGTCTTTTCCGCGGGACCGACCTAACCGATACCTGTTTTTAGCACCCATGTTCGCAGTTGATACCTGATTAGGCGCCTAATCAGCAAAGAGCTGAAAAGGAAACAAGATGGTAGACGGAGACAGAGGGAGAGAGGGAGAGAGATAGAGAGAGACAGGTGTTCGCGCAGCGGGGTGGGAAGCAGCCGGCCCAACCATCATGGGGCTCTGCTACCTAGTGAGGAAATAAAAGTGATCATTGGGCATCTATAGAT
>NZ_RAWF01000744.1:0-399 GCF_003612075.1 Corallococcus sp. CA041A | reverse complement strand
CGATCATCCACCTCGCCTCGGTCGCCAATGATCCATGCGGCGATCTCGATCCCAAGCTCACCTGGGAGATCAGCGCGCTGGGCACGATGCGGCTGGCCGAGCTGGCGGTTCATCTAGGTATCCGCCGTTTCATCTATGCCTCGTCGGCCAGCGTCTACGGCGTCAAGACCGAGGAGCAGGTGACCGAGGAGCTGTCGCTCGAGCCGATCAGCGAATACAACAAGACCAAGATGATCGCTGAGCGGGTGCTGCTGAGCTACGCGCCGGCCCTGATCCCGCAGATCGTGCGGCCGGCCACGGTGTGCGGCTTCAGCCCGCGCATGCGCCTCGACGTCTCGGTGAACATGCTGACCATGCAGGCCCTGACCAACGGCCGGATCACGGTGTTCGGCGGCGACC
>NZ_RAWF01000743.1:0-399 GCF_003612075.1 Corallococcus sp. CA041A | reverse complement strand
AGCGCGCGGTGGATGCCGGCACCAGCGCGCCGTTGTCGACGATGAGCGCCTCATAGCAGAGGCCGGCCTGTGCATTCCAGCCGGGCCCCAGCCACATGGGCAGCAGGACGTCGTCGTAGTAGCGGCCGAATGACTCCAGCGCAGCCGCAATGGCGGGGGACGGTTCAGTCGAGGCCGTATCGGGCAGCGGGGGCGTGGAGGATTGTGAAAGCATGGGCGCCGTGATGATCGTGGCGGGCGTCGACCCGTTTAGCCAGGCCGATTGCTCGAATCTGTTCTGTTCACCATAGGCGACGTATATGCGTTGTACATGCGAACAGACCCGGGATTGTGCTCCAACTGGCGGCCCCGCGCCACGCACAACTGGCGCAATCCCGGTCACGGCGCAGGGTTGTGGGT
>NZ_RAWF01000742.1:0-400 GCF_003612075.1 Corallococcus sp. CA041A | reverse complement strand
ATATTGATGCGCATTTTGATACACGTGCTGAACAACAATCTACATCTGGAACGAGCTTTAGACAAATTTTAGAAGAAGATGAAAACACAGATTATTTAGTGCTTGGTATTGCTCAAGGTGGTAATACGCAAAGTTTATTTGATTATGCTAAAGAGAAAAAGATTGATTATGTCTTTGCAGATGAATTATTGAGTCACGTATCACCAACAATTAAAGATATGATTGAACGTTTTGTACATGAACATGATGTCATTATGTTTACGATTTGTATGGATGTCATTGATAGTGCGTTTGCGCCTGGGGTAAGTGCGCCGGCAGTGTTAGGTTTGTATCCACATACTGTTCTTGAATTAGCAAAACGTATTATTCCAAGTGATAAGGTGTCTTCAGTTAGTATTGC
>NZ_RAWF01000741.1:0-400 GCF_003612075.1 Corallococcus sp. CA041A | reverse complement strand
GTATTATACTGACATAAAAGATGAGATAGAAGAGGAACAGTGCGCGATTACCAAGTAGTTAGAACATATGAAGAAGTAGACGCACTTGTAAAAGAACTTGAAGATGGGCCTGATTTAATCGCGTGGGACTGTGAGACCGGATTCACGTCAGCAGAGACAGTAGACAAGCGAGCACTTAATACGCGCCATCCTGATTTTATTGTCGTTGGTTTCAGTATCACCAATAGTAAGAATTGGGCGCGCTACGTCCCGCTACGTCATGACAATGATCGTCCACTAGAGCCTATCAAGGTGTGGGAGAAGTTTCGTAAGGTTTTCGAGACCAAGGAAATCATCGCTCACAACGCATCATTCGAGCGTGCGGCATTGGCATCTTTGTATCGTGCAGGAGACGTAGAGC
>NZ_RAWF01000740.1:0-401 GCF_003612075.1 Corallococcus sp. CA041A | reverse complement strand
CTAAAAGCATTTTCCATAGGCACGGCCGCATTCATTTTGGACCGCAGGTTCAAATATAGACGCGGCAACAAGCTGATTCCGGAAATGGACAAACAAACCATAACCAGACAGGCGGCGCAGTGAAATCAATCGTAGTGGAGGCACACCCTTTGGTGCGTGCCGGCGCGACCCATGTGTTGCAATCGCTGCCGGCCATTACCGAGGTGGTCAGCGTCGAGCCGGACGAAGCCCTCTTTGAAAATCTTGCGGCGCATGCGGACGCCGAATTGGCCCTGATCGGCCTGCCCTTGCCCGGCATCGACGATCTGCCGGCCCTCTCGCGGCTGCTGCAGCAGCCCCATCCCCGACACGTTGCCGTGCTTGGCGAAACCGATTCCGCCGCGCATGTGCGCACGCTGATG
>NZ_RAWF01000739.1:0-401 GCF_003612075.1 Corallococcus sp. CA041A | reverse complement strand
CTTCGATGGCGTAAAAAGAGACGAAGTAGGGAGTGGGATTTATCACCGTCAGCCGACCGCCGGACTGGCTAAACTTCAGCTGCTGCCAGGCCTTTGCCGGGTCGCCCGCCAGGTCGTTGGGGCGATAGAAGATTTTGAATTTCGATTTAATATTCACCTGCAGCTTATTCACCTCGCCCTGAGGCGTCGGGGCGATACTTTTGACGTTCAGCCAGAAGACCGATTCACGGTCGCGGGGCAGCGAGGCGCCAATAAAGTTAATCCGCAGAACGTTATTTTGCTCCGGATCGAGACGGAACAAGGGCGGCGTTACAATGAAGGGCACCCTGGCCTTATCGTTTTCCGCGTAATTTTCCACCCACGACTGCACCAGATAGGGCGTATGGGTATCGGCATTGGTG
>NZ_RAWF01000738.1:0-401 GCF_003612075.1 Corallococcus sp. CA041A | reverse complement strand
CGCTCGATCCGGGCTATCGCTGGGCGCTGGTTGTCGGGCCGGACCGCAGCTATTGCTGGGTGTTGACGCGGGACAAGCAACTCGACCCCGCGCAGCGCGAGGCGATCCTCGCGCGTGCACGCGCGCTGGGCATTGATACGAACGCGCTCATCTCGGTATCCCATGGGCGGCAGGATCCGTCTCAGTAGCGGCGAGGACGTATGCACAAGACCGAAAGCGAGCACGCGGCGCAAGGCCGTGGCGCCATGTTCCACCGAACAATGACATGAACCAGAGCGCCAAGATTCTTCGGCTGGTGCTGGGCGATCAGCTCAACCCGCAGCATTCATGGTTTGCGGACGCGGACGCGGACGTGGTCTACGTGCTGATGGAAGTGCGGCAAGAAACCGATTACGTCCTGC
>NZ_RAWF01000073.1:0-36683 GCF_003612075.1 Corallococcus sp. CA041A | reverse complement strand
CGCGGCGGGGGTGGCCGCGGGGCTGGCGCCATCCGCCTTGTAGGAGATGAGCTCCAGCTCCGTCTGCGGCACGCGCTTGCCCTCGTGCTCCGTGGCCACGTCCACGCGGACCAGGCCCACGCCCGCGGCGAAGGTCATCGTGTTCACGAGCGTCGTCTGCCCATCCACCTTGTTGCGGCCCTCCACGCTGACGCAGTTGGAGAACGAACCCGCGGGCACCTTGCAGGCGAAGCCCACCTGCACCAGCTGGTAGCGCTCCGTGGAGGACACGGACACGACGTTGTTCCAGCCGCGCCCGGCCTCCAGCGGGCCACGCAGCAGGTAGCGCTTGGGGTCGCGCAGGCCGAAGGCGTCCACCGTGAGCTGGCCGCCCTGGTTGTCCACGAAGTAGCCGTCCTGCTCCTTGACGATCTCCACCGTGACGGGTTTGTCGTCGCGCCCGTCAATCCGGTACGTCCATGCGTTGCCCACGGCCAGCGGGTAGAACTGGCCGATGGACTCGGGCGAGGGGCGCGTGTCCGACTCGACGCGCTTCGCACAGCCGGAACCGACGAGCGTGGAGGCCAGGAGGGTCAGGCCCCCCACCATCGACAGCGATTGCTTCATCATGCGCTAGGGGTCCGCGTGGCCCTGGCCACGCGCCTCCGCGGTTGCGTGGTTGCGTGATGCGTAGAGCGTGTCCAGCGCCTGCTGCGCGGCGGCCTGGACCGACGGCGTGTCGTGGCCCTGGGCCACCGTGTACAGGTACGCCTCCGCCTCCGGGCCGCCAATCTCGCCCACCGCGAAGACGATTTCCTGCAGGAAGCCCGAGTCGCGGCCGCGCGCCAGGTCGATGAGCGCCGGCACCGCGCTCTTCGCCTTCATCTCCGCCAGCGCGCCAATGGTGCGGCGCACCTGCTCCGCGTCGCTGGTGTCCTTGAGGCGCTCAATCAGGAGCGGCGCGGCGGACGGGTGCTTGCGCTCGGCCAGCGTCCGCAGGGCGAACTCGCGGATGCGCGAATCGGTGGCCTGGAGGTCCGCCACCAGCGCCTCGTCCGTGCGGTCCAGCGCGGAGAGCTGAAGCACCGCGGACTCCGTCACCTGCCGCAGCACGTTCTCCAGTGCGCTGCGCATCGCGGCCCGCCGCCCGTCCGTCGAGTCCACCTCCACCGCCGCCTCGCCCAGGCCCACGACCTCGTAGCGCTGGGGCGTGTTGCCGCCAAAGCGCTCCAGGGAAAGGTTGACGCCCACCTCCGCGAAGCTGTGCGGGTTGCCGTCCTTCAACACCTCGCGGGTGAAGGGCACGTCCAGCGACAGCCGCCAGGGGCGGGCCTTCTTGGGAGACTCGTCGGCCACCAGCTCGAAGCGGCCGGAGGACTCCAGCGCGTCATCGAACAGGTCCCGCACGCCTTCCGGGCCGAAACCCAGGAGAGCGTTGTCCCGCAGGGTGGTCCCGGAGAGCTCCACCGGCGCCACCGGATAGCGCGGGGCCTGCGAGCGGCAGGCCCCGAAAAACAGCACGCAGGAGGTTAGCAGCAGGGCCGGCTTCATGGCCCCCACAGGCTAACACTCCCGCGTCCACCGCACCCGATTCCGTGCGGGGGATCAGCCTTCCTTGTTGCCCTCGGACGAGCCGTCCGTCCCAGGGGCCACCGGCGCCTCGTGCACCTCGCGGACTTCCGCGGGCTGCGAGGACGCTTCGGAGGGAGCCTCTTCCGGAGGCAGCGCCTGCGCGGCGACCGGGGTCACCGCATCGGACGCATCACTCGCGGCTTCGGCCCGGGCCCGCGCGGCTTCGTCGGACTCCGGAGAAGCCTGCACCGCTTCGCCCGCCTGCCAGGCGTTGCCCACGACGGGCGGCGTGGCGGCGGCCTCCCCGTTCGCGGGGCTGACCTCCCTCATCACGGGCAGTGCCTCGCCCGCGAGCGCGACCGACTCACCGGTGACGCTGCCACCCGGAGACGGCGCGGCGATGCCACCCGAGGACTCAGTGCCCTCACCGGCGGCGACCGCTGCCACCGTGGTGGCATCGGACTGATCCGCGCTGGAGGCCTCACCGGCGGGAGCGCCGGCTTCACCCGCGGGCGTGCCCTCCGCTCCGCGCGTGCCACGGCCGCGACGGCCCCGGCGACGACGGCGGCGGCGCTTGCGCTCGGAGGCGCTGCCCTCGGCGGCACCGGCCTCGGCGCCCTCCTTGCCTCCACCCACGAAGGCGCTGGCGGCCTCCAGGTCCTCGTCCTCACCCTCGTCGTCGCCCTCCTCGGACTCGTCCTCTTCCGACGCGGGCGTGAACCCCGCGGCGGCCGGCGGCGCGGGGGCCACCGGAGAGGCCTTGGCCTCGGAGCCCTCGGCGCCGGTCTGGGCAGAGTCGCGGGCCTCGGCCCGTTCGCGCTGACGGTCGCGGCGGCGCTCGGAACGCTCCGAACGGTCGCTCCGCTCGGGACGCTCCGCGCGCTCCGGCTTTTCGGTGGTGGCGGCGACCTCGGCCTCGCCACCGCCCTCGCCCTCCTCGCGGGCCTGCTTCTCGCTCTTGCGCTCCTCACGGCGGCGCTGGGCCTCCTCGGCGTCCAGCTTCGCGGCCTCGAAGAAGCGCTCGTCGATGTCGTACAGCTCCACCTGGGTGACGGTGACGGCCGTCTTCGCCTCCAGGAACTTCTCACCCAGGGCGTCTCCGCACCACAGCATCACCAGCGAGCCAGTGGCCTGCGCTTCCGAGCGCGCGTCGCCGCGCACCTCGCCCGCGCTCACCAGCAGGCCCACCTGCGCCGAGTAGTGGCCCAGGTCGCGCCGCAGCTCCTGCACCGTCTTGCGATCGATGCCCGGCATGCCCTTGAGCATGCGGACCGCGTAGCGCAGCTCCACGCTGCCCTCGCGCTTGCGCGCGGTGAGCAGGGGGCCTTCCTTGGAGCGCTTGGCGACCTTCAGCTCGCGGAAGCCCAGCCCGTGCATCATCTTCACCACGGACTTCTCGAAGGTGCCCACGTCCGCGTCGCCCAGGCGCTTGCGCAGCCCGCGAGCCACCGCCCGGCGCGCGTCCTTGAGGGCCGTGCGCGCGGTGGTGATGAGGGCCTCGTCCACCAGGGGCTCCCCGGCGGCGGCGGGCTTGCCCAGCACCGGGCGGCCCCCCTCCAGCGGGATGCCCAGGGCCTGCGCGAAGGCGGCCTGGAGCTCCAGGGGCGGCGCCTCGCTCGGCGCGCCCGCGCGCTCCAGGGACACCTCTCCGGTCTCCTGGTTGAAGGCGTACTGGGGCCGGCGGCCCGCGTCGATGCGGCGCTGGTTGTCCTCCAGCAGGGCGGTGAGCACCGCCTCCACCGTGGTCTCCTCGGCGCACAGCTCCTTGGCCTTGGCGCGCTCGATGAGCTGATCCGTGCGCAGTCCGGCTTCCGCCTCGCTGAGGATCTCGAACACCACCTCCGGCAGTGGCGGGAAGCGCTTGCGGCGTCCACCCCGCTCCTCTTCACCCTCGTCACGGCGGCGCTTGCGCTCCGTGCCACGACCCGACGCGCGGACGTTGTCCGTGCGGGGCTCCGGGTGACGCTCCACCGGCCGCAACGGAGGCAACTCCTCCTCCGGATGCGGCTCCATCACGCCCGTCTGTGCAAGTGCCTCGACGTCCTCGGAGAGCGACCAGTCCGTCAGCGCGAAGGTATCCTTCGCGGTGACAATCACCTTTCGATCCCGCGTCCGTCGCGCCATCGCGGCCAGTCGCGACAGCATCGTCACTTCCGGCGTCTTACCGATGTGGGACAGCAGGCTCAGCTGGATGGACTTCTCCGTGATCTCAAGGAAATGCAGGGGGCGACCTTCGCTCTCCAGTACACGGAGCGCGGCCTCGTAAAATGTCATCGAGTATTCCCCAAGAATTCCGAACGGTTACAAAAATGTAGGTCCGTATGGGCGGCGGATGCTAGCCATCGCTAAACTGGCTTGTCAACGAACGTCAATGACCCGTCTTCGCATCGGCCACCATTGGAAGCGCGAACCGTCGGCTTCCCCGCTCGATTCCATCGCGCTGGAGCTCGACGGCGTGAACCTGCTGTCCGGGGCGGTGGAGGAGCCCCTGACGGAGGTCGTCCCCGCTCTGGTGGAGGCGGTGGCGGCCCTGCACGCCGGGAGGCGGCGGCTGGCGCAGGTTTCGCTGACGGAGGCGCACCTGGAGTTGGTGTTGCGGCGCGTCGGGCCGGACATCGAACTTTCGGTGGCGAGTCTCGCCCGCCCCGCCCATCTGCTGCGCCCGCCCATCCGGGTGGACGCCGAGGAGCTGACGAAGGCCACCCGCCAGAGCGGCCAGAGATTCCTCCAGGACGTGACGAAGCTCGCGCCCAAGGCCCTGTCCGCCACGGCCGCCCGGAAGCTGGGCGAGGCGCTCCAGGGCCTGGGCAAGGCCGCCCCGCATGCGGAAGAAAAGCCCGTTCCCCCCACCCCGCTGCGGATTGAGCCCGTCTCCGTGCCGGGCTTCGGCTTCGAGCTGAAGGACATCTCCCCCGCCTCGCGCGAGGCGCCGTCGAAGGGCCCCTCCGGGGCGCTGGCGCCGCTCCTGGGCGCGGGTGAGGTGTGGCTGGCGCTGCCGGGACGGCCGCAGGCGTGGCGTGCGCCGGGGCCGCCGTTCCTCACGGTGCTGGAGCTGTCCCGGCAGGCCGTGGAGCTGGCGCGGGCCGTGGAGCTGGGCGAGTCCCGCTTCGAGTTCGAGCCCGCGGGCGTGCGTCCCCGCCTGACGCTGGACCTGCCCGGACGGCGGGCGAAGCTGGGGCCCACCGGCACGTGGTTCGAGCTGGAGCCCGAGGCGCTGCTGTCCGCCCTCTTCCAGTTGGGGGAGGCGCTGGGACTGGCGTTCGCGGAGGCGCACCGGGTCCAGGTCTCCAACCCGTACCTGGTGGAGGTGGCGGAGCGTTGCCGCGAGGGGCTGTCCCACCTGCGAGGTGCGCACAAGCCGCCCGAAGCCGAGGGCGAGGCCCGCGAGCGCAAGAGTCCCCCGGCGCGCGGCGAGTCCCGTCCCCTGAAGGTGCCTGGGAAGCTGCGGCGCCTGCGCTTCGAGAAGCTGTGGGAGCAGCGCGGGCTGGAGGAGCCGGAAGAGGCGCGGCTGCTCCTGGGACGGCACGGGCCGGTGTACTGCGCCCCGGGGCTGGCGGGCGCGTTCTCACGCAAGGACGGCGCGCTGCTGTGGCGTCGGGCCGCGTCGCTGGGCGTGGCGGCGTCCGCGGATGGCCACGCGGTGGCGGCGGACGACACGCGCGTGTACGGCTTCACCGGCCGGGGCTCGGGCGCGCGGTGGCTGCACGACCATGACGGCATCCCTCTGGGGCCGCTGCTGCTGCGCCAGGACGGGCTGCTGCTGACGCTGTCGGAGGACCGCACGGCGGTGGCCTTCGCGGAGGCCACGGGCCGCGAGGTGTGGCGCCTGGCCCCTCCTCGCACGCAGCGCGGGTGGATGGCCACGCAGGGACACCGGGCGCTCCTGTCCACGGACTCGGGCTACCTGTACGGCCTGGACCTGGAGGACGGTCAGGTGCGCTACCGGCTGCGCTCGCCCCTGCCCTTCCATGGGCCTCCGGTGGCGTGGGGCCGGCGCTTCCTGGCGCTCCTGGGGCGCGGCTCGCATCACGCGCTGCTGCTGGCGGACGCGCACACCGGCGAGACGCAGTGGACGTTCGAGCCGGACCTCATCCTGCCCTCCACGCCGCTGCCGGTGGGCCAGCGGGTGCTCCTGGCCGGGATGCGCGACCAGGACGGGTTCCTGGTGTGCCTGGACGCGCGTGGACGCAAGGTCTGGGAGCGCGCGCTGCACCTGGGCCCGGGGCCCTATGCGCTGGCGCCGCTGCCTCGCGCGGTGGTGGTGACGAGCGCGTCCGGGGCGGCCGCTCGCGTGGCCTTGTCCGGGCAGGTGGACTGGCGGGTGGGGGCGGCCGGCGAGCCGCTGATCACCGCGCTGCCGGCGCGCACCGCCCGCGACGTGACGCTCATCGCGGGAGAGGTGGTGCGCGCGGTGGATCCTCGCGGCGGTCAGGTGCTCGCGGAGGTGCGCGCGGGGGTGGGGCTCGTCGCGCTCCAGGCCGACGTGCGCCTCAACCTGTACTTCCTGGACGACGCCGGCACGCTGTCCGCGTACCGGCTGGGGTCGCACTTCGCCGTCGTGAAGTGACGGAGAAGAAGGGCTACTCGCCCTTCTTGGCGGAGGCCTTGGCCGGGTCGATGTCCTCCTCCGGCCGCTCCTCTTGCGTGGCGCCTTCCCACGTCTCGTTGGCGCCCAGCTTCCACTCCGATGGCACGTCCAGCTTCCACGCGTAGGTGGCGTTGGCGTTGCCACCGGACGCCGCGTGCGAGGCGACGTTGATGGTCATCTCCAGCTTCGCCACCTCCGCGGGCAGCAGGTCCAGGTCGTAGTGGCCCAGCACCATCTGCGGAGGGAACCCGGCGATGAGGCGCTCGGGGTAGTCGATCTTCATCGACGGGTCGGCGCCGCGCATCTCGCCCAGCAGCTTGCCCTTCGCGTCCGTGAGCTTCCACACCGTGTCGAACGAAGCGCTGGTGACCATCTTCTTCACCTTGCCCTCGTCCTTCTCCACGCGCTGCGCGCCCCAGAGCACCAGCTGCAGGCGGATCTGCGGCTTGCCCATCACCATCACCACGTCGTTGGACACCACGTCCAGGCGCATGCCCTTGTCCGTGGCGGACAACACCGGGCGGTAGCGGCCCTCCCGCAGGGAGTCGAACTGCTTGCGCGCGTACTCGTAGAAGGCCTTGCGGTCTCCCGCGCGGTTGTCCTTCTTTTCGCCCCCCGCCTCCGCGCGCTGATCCAGCTCCGCCAGATAGCTGTCGAACTTCTTGTTTCCGCCAAAGCGGTCCAGGTGCGCGTCGACATCGTCGAAGTAGCCCTTGAAGAAGGACTTCAGCTCGTCCTTGTAGGAAGCCTCATCCGGGTTGGAGCGCATCCAGCCCACGCGCTCCATGTAGACGGACTGGATGCGGCGATAGTCCGCGTCCCGCTCCGCCTCGGTGGCCCGCGCGGAGGCGGTGCGGTGACTCGCCACGGCGGCGACGATCACCAGGGCGATGACAACGATGATTCCGAAGTAGCGCTTCAAGCGACAGGCTCCTGTGCGTTCGGGCAGGCAATGATATGAGCCGCATCATCGTGCCCCAGGCCGAGGGAATCCAACTGTTCACCGTGCCCCTTCCTCTGGAGGAAGGGGACCTGCTGGGAAGCCCCCAGATTGCTTGGCAGGCCTACGGGAAACCGTCGGATGGCAAAGCGGTGGTGGTGCTGCACGACCTGTCCCATTCCCACCAGGCGTTGAGCACGGAAGTGAACGGTGCGTACCAACCTTCGGGCTGGGGGCGGGAGCTGATCGGTCCGGGCAAGGCGCTGGATCCGGACGTGACGCCAGTCATCGTGCCC
Organism: Corallococcus sp. CA041A; assembly: GCF_003612075.1. Lineage (NCBI taxonomy): Bacteria > Pseudomonadati > Myxococcota > Myxococcia > Myxococcales > Myxococcaceae > Corallococcus > Corallococcus sp. CA041A. Next base: position 29,308 of record NZ_RAWF01000073.1, on the reverse strand, counting down.
AACCTCCTGGGCAGCCCGTTCGGTTCCACGTCGCCGCTGACGCCGGATCCGCACAGCGGGAGGCCCTGGGGCGCGGCCCTGCCGCCGCTCACCGTGCTGGACATGGCGCGCGGCGTGTCCGCGCTGCTGCGGGCCCTGGGGCTCACGCGCGTCCGGGCGGTGGTGGGGATTGGCCTGGGCGGGCTGGTGGCGCTGCGGCTGGCCGCGCTGTTCCCGGAGCTGGCGGACGGCGTGGTGGTGCTGGGCGCGGCGCGGGCGCTGCCGGAAGGGCTGCGCGAGAAGCTGGGCCTCACGTCGCAGGTGCTGCGCATGGCGCCTGACAACGAGGACACCCCGCCCCTGCGCGAGCGCGCCCCGAACCGGACGCTGGCGCGGCTTCGCATGGACTACCTCAAGCTGCTCTACGGCCGCGACCACCTGGGCAGCGCGTATCCGGACAGCGCGGCGGCGCTGGCGGCGCTGGAGGCGGAGGCCGCGTCATTCGCGGACACATTCGATCCGATCGCGTGGTCAATGCTCTGCTCCGCGTACGCGGGCTGCGACCTGACGGAGACGTTCTCGAAGATCCACGCGCGGGTGCTGCTGCTCGCGGGCGCGACGGACGCGCTGGCTCCGGCGGGCCGCGTGCGGGACACCTACCACCAGCTGACGGCGGCGGGGGTGCAGGCGCGGTTCGTGGAGCTGCAGGGGCCTGGAGACCACGGCACCCTGCTGTCGGACGCGCACCGGCTGAAGGGGCCGGTGCAGGACTTCCTGCGCTGGCTGCGCGGCTAGCTAGCGCTGCGACTGGTGCTGCGAGGCGAGCCGCGCCCGGAGCGCGCCCACGAGCATCCCGATGGCGATGTCGTTGTTGCCGCCGTGCGGGATGATGATGTCCGCGTGGTGCTTGGACGGCTCCACGAAGCCCATGTGCATGGGGCGCACGTGGCGCAGGTACTGGCCCACCACGTGGTCGAAGTCGCGGCCGCGGTCCTTGATGTCGCGGGTGAGGCGGCGAAGGATGCGCAGGTCGTCGTCCGCGTCGACGTAGATCTTCACGTCCATCTCGTCGCGCACTTCCTTCATGTGCAGCACGAGGATGCCCTCGATGAGGACGATGTCCCCGGGGTCCACGCGGTGCGTGTGCGGCTGACGTCCGGACGTGACGAAGTCGTAGACGGGCTTCTGGATGGCCTGGCCCTGCTTGAGCGCACGCAGGTGACTGACCAGCAGCTCCGTGTCGAACGCGTCGGGATGGTCGAAGTTCACCTCCCGCCGGTCCACCAGGGACATGTCCTTCAGGTCCCGGTAGTACGAATCCTGATCAATGAAGGCGACCCGGCAGTCGGCGAGAGCCTCACGCACCTTGCGGGCCACCGTGGTCTTGCCGGACGCGGTGCCGCCTGCGATGCCAACGACGAGGGGTGACGACATGCGGCGGGCACTACCCCACCAGACAGGTGGGCGCAAGGATCCGTTGACCGGCCGACATGTGTCCGCCCTTATGCCCGCCGCAAGAGCCCGCGTGCCTGCCCTTCCGCGAGCAGCCATCCGGGCAGGGCCTCCACCGGAAGCGGCCCATCCGCGAGCCCCTGGAGCCCCGCGGCTACCTCCGGGGGCAGCGTCAGGACCTCGAAGCCGATGGCCTTGCGGCGGATGGCGAAGCGCCACGGGCCCGGACCCGGCCGGGCCGCCACCTGCGCCAGCGCCTCCAGGCCGGACACCTCCAGCGCCCCGCAGGCCCACGCACGGCCGGTGAGATGCCGCCGCAACGCCCGTGTGGCGAACACCAGCTCCGTCAGGTCGGCGGGGAAGGAGCCCAGGCGGACGTCCTCGGTCAGCGCCACCTGGCCCGGGGCTGGGGCGGGCGGCGTCTGGAGGAAGGCGTGCGGCAGCATCATCTCCAGGGACAGCGCGGCGGCCACGCCGTCCGACGGTGCGGCCATCACGCGCTTGCGCGCCCAGGACGCGAACGCGTGGGACAGGGACTTGCCCAGCCCATCGAAGAGGCCTCGGTACTCTCGCGAGCGGGTGAAGGACTCCAGCCCCTCGGGCGTCGCCGCGAGCAGCAGGCGCGTGAGGGGCCAGTCCTTGTCCAGTTGCTCCGCCACCACCGCCAGTCGGAAGTCCCGGTCCGCGCGCGTGCCCTCGGGGTCCTCGTCCTCCGTGGCCGGCGTGACGCCGTGGCCCGCGTCGAACAGCGCCCACGGGCGGCTGTCCCCAGTGAGGGCGGGCACGGGCTCGCGCGACGCGGGGATGTCGATGGGAGCGCGGGACTCCTTCGGGACGAGCGCGCGCAGCCGCCGCAGTGACGCGAGCGCCACCTCTGGCGGATGGCCGTCGCCCTCGAAGGTGACGGCGCGCAGGCGCGGGCAGCGCGGGAGCACCTCCGCCAGCAGTTCGAACAGCTCCTCGCGCACGGGCTGCGTGTGGTCATCCACGTAGAAGGTCCGCCCTCCCCTGCGAGTCACCACTCCGCCGGCGATGTGGAGCTCCACGACCTGATCCAACGGGAAGCCATCCAGCCCCGTGCGCAGGGGCAGGCCCGCGGACAGCTGGTGGCTGAAGAGGTGGCCCAGGTCCAGGAGCAGCGGCAGGCCCGTGCGCGCGTGCAGCTTCGCCATGAAGTCCAGCGCGTGCAGTCCGCCGCGCGTGGCGAGCACGGCGGGGTTTTCAATCACCAGCGGGACGCTCAAGCCCGCCTGGATGTGGAGCGCGTGCGCCGCGCTGTCCCGCACGCCCGCGTCGTTGAACGGCGGCGTGACGTAGAGGTAGCCCGGGAAGGGCTGGCCGCCCGCGTGCCACCAGCCCACGTCGTTGCCCACCCACGGACTGCCCACCGCGCGCGCGTGCGCGTCCAGCTCCGCGAGCGCCGACGCGGGCTCCAGCTCCGGGCCCCACAGGTTCAGGTGCACCGGATGGAAGAGGACCGGCACGTCCGAGCGGCGGCGCCACATCTCCGGGAAGAGCGTGGCCTGGGCCCTCGCCTCCTCCAGCGCGATGGGCGCGCTGTACTCCACGAAGTCGAAGAGACCGGGCGAGGCGTCAAGCAACCGGTACGGATGCGGCACGTCCGAGGCGCTCAGGTTGCTGCTCAGCCCCAGCCCCATCCAGGGCAGTGACCACGAATCCGATGCAGGGCGCGTCATGGGCACACCCTAACCAGCCCGGCTCCGGGTGGCGCTAGCCTTGTGTGGCCGGCCGATCCAGGCGCACGTCCTGGACCGTCAGCACCCTGCCGTCCGCGGCGCGAACTTCCAGCGGCTTCACCGGCTGCCCGTGCGCCTTGTCGAGCACTCGCGTCCGGGGCTCTCCCGCCTCGAAGCAGTGCTGCTGCCCCCACTGACCCAGCGCGACCAGGATGGGAAAGAGGCTCCGCCCCTTCTCCGTCAGCACGTACTCCTGCCAGGCGCTGCCGTCGGACGCCGGCTGGGTTTCGAGGATGCCGTGGTCCACCAGGTGCTTCAGTCGCTGGGCCAGGATGTTCTTCGCCACGCCCAGGCTCTTCTGGAACTCGCCGAAGCGGCGCAGGCCGTACTGCGCATCGCGCACGATGAGCAGCGACCACCAGTCCCCGATGACGTCCAGGGACCGGGCCACCGGGCACACCGCCCCTTCCATGCTCGTCCGCTTCACCACCGCCTCCTTCCAGAGGGTCGCTCCACAACTGGTTGCATAACGAAACCGGGGCTTTTATTCATCCGGCAACTGGTTTCATCATGAAACCACTCACACCGGAGGCAGTCAGATGCGGCTCAAGGGAAAGACGGCGCTGATCACGGGCGGTAACAGTGGCATCGGGCTGGCGACGGCGCGGCTGTTCGTGGCGGAGGGGGCGCGGGTGGCCATCACCGGGCGCAACCGGGAGACGCTGGACGCGGCGGTGAAGGAGCTGGGCGCGAACGTGCTGGCGGTGCAGGCGGACGCCACGGATCCGGCCGCGCTGGAGCATGCGGTGGCGGCGACGGTGGAGCGCTTTGGCGGGCTGGACATCGTGTTCGCCAACGCGGGTGTCGCGGCGCAGACGCCCGTGGGCAAGACGTCGCAGGAAGCGTTCACGTCCGTGCTCCAGACCAACGTCACCGGCGTGTTCTTCACGGTGCAGGCCGCGGCGGCGCACCTGAAGCCCGGCGCGTCGATCATCCTCACCAGCTCGGTGCACAGCGAGCTGGGGATGCCCGGGTACTCCGCCTATGCCGCGAGCAAGGGCGCGCTGAAGGCGATGGGAAGCGTGCTGGCGGCGGAGCTCGCCCCCAAGGGCATCCGCGTCAACGTCGTGTCTCCTGGCGCGACGAACACGCCCATCTGGGAGAAGAACGCACCCACGCCGGAGGCCTTCGCGAAGATGGAGCGCGGCATGTCCGCCACCATTCCCATGGGGCGCATGGGCAGGCCGGAGGAGATCGCGCGGACGGTGCTCTTCCTCGCATCCGACGATGCGTCCTACGTGAGCGGGCAGGATCTGTTCGTTGACGGTGGCGTCAACGGCGCGGCGCTGGGTGCGCCCTTGTTCCGCACGCCCGAGCGGGTCTGATACGGGCGACGGTCCTCTATCCCGGAGCTGCTCTCGATGACCTCCTCCCTCAAGCCCACCGCGGTCGTGGTGGGCGTTGGCGCTGAACAGGGCCTGGGCGCGGCCCTGTGCCGGAAGTTCGCCTCGGAAGGCCACCACGTGCTCGTCGCGGGGCGCACGCGGGAGAAGTTGGACCGGGTGGTCGCGGGGCTCACGGCCTCCGGTGGCAGTGGCGAGGCGGTGGTCTCGGACGCGACACGGGAGGCGGACGTCGCGCGGCTGTTCGACCGGGCCCTGGCTCCAGGAGTGGGCTTCGCCCCCGTGGACCTGGTCGTGTTCAACGCCGGCAACAACCGGCAGGTCCCCTTCCGCGACCTGGACGCCGCGACGTTCGAGGACTTCTGGCGGGTGGGCTGTTTCGGCGGGTTCCTCGTTGGACGCGAGGCGGCTCGGCGGCTGGTGCCCCTGGGCCGGGGCACCGTCATCTTCACCGGCGCATCCGCCAGCCTTCGAGGCCGCGCGGGCTTCACGCACTTCGCCGCCGCGAAGGCGGGCCTCCGGATGATCTCCCAGGGCATGGCGCGCGAGTTCGGTCCGCAGGGCCTGCACGTGGCCCACGTGCTCATCGACGGCGGCATCGATGGTGAACGCCTGCACACGCTGGCCCCGGAGCGGGTGAAGGCGCTGGGCGAGGACGGGCTGCTCCACATCGACGCCATCGCGGAGACGTACTGGCAGCTGCACCGGCAGCACCGTTCCGCGTGGACCCAGGAAGTGGACCTGCGGCCGTTCAAGGAGTCGTTCTAGGGCCTCAGCTTTCTGAAGACGCCTCAGCTTTCCGAGCACACGGACACGCTCGCGGACCGGTGGCTCCCAGAGGGAGCACAGCGATGGCATCGCTGTTGCTCTGCTCGCGGGACACCTCGTCCCACGGGAGCAGGCATCCATGAACACGAACCGATTGCGGCATCTCTTCTCTCGCGCGCTGCGGGCCTCGCTCGCGACGCCATTGGTGCTGGCGGGCTGTGGCACCGGCGGCACGGACCTGCGGGGCTACTCGGCCATCGAGTGCACGCCGCTGGGCGATCCCGCCATCAATGACCTGAGCATCCAACCCGCGGTGGACTTCGTCGAGTCGCGCGTCCTCTCAGGCTACGGCCGCGAGGGCCCGGTGGGCTACGAGACCCGAGCCTCCACCGGAGAGGCGTGCGCGAGCGCCACCGACGTGTCCGCTTGTCAGACAGCCTTGGCCGAGGCGAGCTCCAGCGACGGCTTCACCGGCAACTGCATCCAGCTCTGCTCGAGGTACTTCCTGGCGACGACGCGAGGCGATGAGGTGAAGACCTGGGCGTCGCTGCAAGAGCTCCAGACCCTGCTGGGCGCGGTCGACACCGCGCAGGAAGCGGCGCTCCTCACCTTCGCCGCGGGCTACCGGCTGAGCTGCGAAACGCTGGAGCAGGGAGCGGTGAAGCGGAATCCGGGCGGAGGCTTCAACGTCGTGGCCACGAAGGGCGACGCCTGCGGCGAGGGCTCGAACCTGATGCAGTACGTGGTCAGGGTGTCCGCCAACGGCGAGCTCCGCGAGGTGGAGGATCACGTGCTGCAGAAGGGCTCTGGCCCATGCTCCGTGGGCCGCCGGCCCGTGGGGCTGGAGGGCACGGTCGCGGGGGGTTGCGAGGACGCGCTCGGGCACCACTTCGCGCAGACCGCGCACCTGGAGGCCGCGTCCATCCACGCCTTCTTGAGGCTGCGTGAGGAGCTGGCCCTGCATGGCGCGGAGGCAGCACTCCAGGAGGCGGCGCTCGCGAGCGCGGTGGATGAAGTCATGCACACGGAGAGGACGGGACGGCTCGCGCGCCGTTACGGGGCCACGCCACCGCCGCCCGCCGTCGCGGCCGTGCCCCTGCGCCCGTTGAGCGAGGTGGCGTTGGACAACGCCGTGGAGGGGTGCGTGCGCGAGACCTACGGCGCGCTGGTGGCCCATCACCAGGCGCTGCATGCGCGCGACGCGGAGGTGCGCGAGGCCATGGTCCGCATCGCCGAGGATGAGACGCGGCACGCGGGCCTGTCGTGGGACATCGACCGGTGGGCGCGCTCGCGTCTGTCCGCGCCGGACCAGTCAGCGCTGCGCGAGGCCCAGAAGCGCGCCGTGGCCCTGCTGCGCGCGGAGGTCGCGATGCCGCTCGATTCAGCGCTCGTCACGGAGGCGGGGCTGCCCACGCCCGAGGCCGCGCTGGCGCTGCTCGACACGCTGGAGCAGGAGCTCTGGGCCTGATCAGGTCGTCGGCTTGTTCCGGGTCGCGGCTTCGCGCGCGGCCTGGAGCGTGTCGTCCACCGCGGACTCCACCGCGTCGCTGACCAACTCCGGCGCGGAGGTGCGCCAGCGCTCCAGCGCCGCCTCGTGCATCGCCTCCGGATCCTGGAGCTTCTCGTCCGTCTCCGGAGCCACGTCCGCGATGCAGTCCGGGCACACGCCTTCGAGCGCGCGCGACCACACCTCCAGGTGCGTGGTGATGAGCACGCCCTCCATGGCCAGGGCCTCGCGCAGTCCCCTCCGACCCGCGCCGCGCATCTGCGTGCCATGCACGCGGTCCAGCATCGTGCGCATCCAGGCGGCCACCGCCTCGGGTTTCGGACACGTCTGCCTGCCGCATACCCGGCAGGTCGTCTGCCAGGACTGCCCTTCCATTGGAGTCATCGCGACCCACTCCTCGCACCCGGTTTGCGGACTCGCTTTAGCAAGGCCCCTCCTCTCACGCACGTAGACGTGAGCGTCTATGAATGCGGAGAATCCTACTTCCTGGACCCTTCTGGAGCCGCCTCATGTCCCGAGCCGAGATCGACGAATCGCATGCGCAGTTCCGTGGAGCCTGGAGGCTCATGACGCTGGGGCTACCCCGTGGAGAGGTCGTGGAGCGTGCGGACGTGTTCATCACCGCGGGTCACGTGACGTGGTCGCTGATGAACATGTCGTTCCTCAACCGGCCGGCGCAGACGGAGGCGGAGCTGATGCGCGCGGTGGACTCGGCCGCTAGCTACTTCGCGCAGGGACCGCACGGGTGGGCCTTCACGCTGACGCCGGAGTGGCTGGCGCCGGGGCTGCGGGAGCAGGCGGACGCGCTGCTCGCCACGCGAGGGCTCAAGCCGGGGATGACCACGTCGGGAATGGTGGCGGACCGGATGCTGGAGCCGGTGCGGCCCCTGCCGCCGCTCGACCTCCGGCCGGTGAACGACACCTGGGGCTACAACGCCGTCGCGGACGTGAACGCCGCGAGCTACGACACACCCCAGGCGCTGGGACGTGAAGCCCTGGCCGCCCCCGGCATCTTCGGCCCCGAGAGCCGGGCCTTCGTCGGCTGCCACGACGGCGCGCCGTCGACGAGCACTGTGGCGCTGCGCGTGGACGGCATCGTCTACATCGCGCTGGTGGCGACGCTCGCGGAGCACCGCCGCAAGAGCGCCGCGGAGACGGTGCTCCGGCGCGCGCTGGAGGAGGCGAAGCACGCGTGGGGGTTGGAGCGAACGGTGCTGCATGCCACGGAGGCCGGCGCGCCCGTCTACCGCCGCATGGGCTACCGGGACGTGGCGCCGTTCGTCTCCTACTTCGCGCCCCCGAAGGGAGCGTGAAGCACCGCGGCGCCGGTTTCCCAGGAAGACCGGTGCCCTGCCGGAACTTGGGAGCTGACCCCGCGCGTCAACAGCGCGAGCCTGCTGCCCAAGGGTCGTCCACTCAACGCAGCATGAGTCCCACTGCGGGGGCTGGGGTTTGGACCGGCGCCGCCGCTGTCTAGCTTGGTCGATCAGCCCCCCACCCCTGGACCCCCACCTTGGCGATTCCCTCTCGCACCGACGTGCGCCGCTCCACCGCCGCGCTCCTCGGCGCGCTCCTCGTCCTGACCTCTGCCTCCGCCCAGGCGCAGTCCGCGCCCACGCCGCTGGAGGACAACCGCACCATCACGCTGGGCTACATCGGCATCGCGTATGAGCTGGGCGGCATCATCGACCCCACGCTGCAACCCGGTGGCACCAGCAGCGTGCGTCCCAACTGGTTCACCTTCGCGCCGCATGCGTCCCAGGCCGGAGGCAAGGGCATGTACAGCGCGGCGCTCGCGCGGCACTTCATCAACACCGCGCGGCTTCAGCCTTCGCTGTCGCTGACGAACGCGCTGGACCGGCTGGGGCTGGACGGCGTGCTGCGCCTGCGGATCCAGGACCTGTCCCTCCAGCTCATCGCGCAGGGCCTGACGGTGGACGCGGCCACGGCCCTCAGTGTGCTGACGAGCGCGCTCAACGCCGGGGCGCTCGCGGACGTGCGCACCCTGCTGGCCACCGCGTCGCGCATGGGCGCGCTGTACTGGAGCGCTCCGGGCGCGACGCCGCTCGACAAGGTGGAGGCCATCGTCATCACGCTGGAGCGCACGCTCCACGAAGGCAACCTCGCCATCTACAACGACATCGGCGGCTCAGCGCGTCTGTATCTGGACTGGCGCGCCGCCGCCACCGGGCCCATTACGCCCGCGCGCGTGCTCACCGAGTTCACCCTGGTGGACGCCAACAACGCGGAGGCGCAGCAGGCGTATGCCTATGCCATCGCGCACGCGGAGGACTCGCCGCGCCCCACCCGCATGGACCTGATCTTCCCCGGCATGCCCTGGAAGAGCCTGCTCATCGCCGCGTTCGCGCTCTACGAGGACGCCCGGCTCGCGCCCACGCCCGCGCGCCGTGACGCGCTCGTCGCCATGGGCACCAACTTCGTCGCGTGGCGCGAACAGTACGACCAGGCCCAGCCCGTCTTCACGCCCGCGGGTTCGCCCTCCGACGAGGTGTCTCGCGCGGCCGTGCTCCAGATGCTGACGCCCTTCCTGATGACGGACTTCGGCACCGTGCGCTGGACGTACGCGGACTATGCGTATGCCCAGCCGGACCGCGACGGAAACCCGCTCACCTCCCCTCCGTGCGAGTACAGCTGGGCGGACTTCTGGGATCGGTGGAACGGAATCCTCTTCGCGTTCGACAAGGCCTATGCACGGCCCACGGAGTTGTGGGTCATGCCTGAACCCCTCATGGATCCGCTGAGCTGACAGACGGCCCGGACGCCCTGTGCGCTCGCTTGACGGGCGCGGGGGCCGTGCGGGAGCGTGCAAACCCGATGAGTCCCCTCCCCGGTGGTCCGTTCGAACCTGTTCGCCACGCATCCAAGGACGATGCGTCCTCACCGGGCACGGCCGCCGCGCGCGCGCCGCATGACGCGAATCAGCCCCCTGTTCCGGCCGACGAGGCCAGCATGTCCGCGCAGACCCGCTTGCAGGTCCTGCGGGAGATGATGGCCGAGGCGTTCCTGGCGCTCGACGCGCAGGGAATCATCCATGAGCTCAACCACCGTGCCGCGTCGCTGCTGGGCCTGCCGTATGGCACCTGCCAGGGCCTGACGCCGTGGGAAGCGCAGCCGATGCTGGCCGGCACGACGTTGCACGAGCGGCTGCTGGACGCGCTCACCACGCGCGAGCCCGCGCGCTTCCTGTCGGAGCTGCCGTCAGGCGTCTGGCTGGAGCTGTCCGTGCGGCCGGTGGGCGGCGAGACGTGGGTGCTGGCCACGGACATCACCCGCCGTCAGCGCGCGGAGACCGAGGTCGCGCGCACCGAGGAGCGCTTCCGCCAGCTGGGCGAGCGGTTCCAGGTGGCGCTGGAGTCCGCGCAGATGGCGGTCTGGGAGACGAACCTCGTCACCGGGCAGGTGTTCCGCTCGGAGGGGCATGACCGGCTCTACGGCTACCCGCAGCCCCTGGCGGAGTGGACGCACGAGCAGTTCCTGGCGTCGCTGCATCCGGACGACCGTCCCGCGGTGGAAGCGCAGGTGACGGCCATCTTCCACAACGACGTGCTGTCGTACTCCTCTACCTTCCGCACGCACTGGCCGGACAACACCTGGCACTGGCTCATCAGCCGGTCGCGAGTCATCCGCGACGCGAACGGCAAGGTGATGGTGGTGCGCGGGGCCATCCTGGACATCACCGCGCTGAAGGAGACGGAGGAGGCGTTGCACGAGGCGGTGCGCACGCGCGACGACTTCCTGTCGGTGGCGAGCCACGAGTTGCGCACGCCGCTCACGTCGCTGCGCCTGCAGGTGGACCTGTTGCGGCGCATGGCCGAGTCGAAGGGCCACGAACCCCTGGGCTCCGAGAAGGTCACGACGCGGCTGGACGCGGCGGACCGGCAGCTCAAGCGGCTGACGTCGCTGTTGGACAACCTGCTGGACGTGAGCCGCATCCGCACGGGCAAGCTGGACTTCGATCTGGTGAGCGACGACCTGGCGCCGGTGGTGCAGGACCTGGTGGCGCGCTTCGGGGACGAGGCGAAGCAGGCCGGGGTGGAGCTGGACGTGCGCGTGGAGGGCCCCGCGCCGTGCCGGTTCGACCGGCTCAAGCTGGAGCAGGTGCTGAGCAACCTCATTTCCAATGCGCTGAGATACGGCCAGGGCACGCCGGTGCACGTGTCGCTGCGCCATCAGGACGGACAGCTGCGGCTGACCGTGCGGGACGGCGGCCCGGGAGTCCCCGCCGCCGAGCGCGAGCGCATCTTCCAGCGCTTCGCCCAGGTGCAGGGCTCCGCGCGCACGGGAGGCCTGGGACTGGGGCTCTACATCGTGCAGCAGATCGTGGAAGCGCACGGCGGCCGCGTCTGGGTGGAAGAAGCATCCGGCGGCGGCGCGGCGTTCGTGGTGACGCTGCCGGTGGACGGCGCATAGGCGGGCTTCAGGGCTCGAGCGACGCTTCCCCACTGTCGACGGGAAAGCCGAGCCGGAGGGATTGCGTCTCACCTGGCTTCAGGTCCACGGGCACGCGCATTGCCACCGGGCCGAACAAACCATCGATGGCGAAGAAGGTGTAGCGGCCGGGAGGCAGCTGGCTGAAGGTGAGGTCCCACGGCCAGTTTTGAAACTCCGGCACATCCGGATCGTCCGACGGCCAATCCGTCGCGGCGGGATCGCGGGTGAATGCGGAGCGCTGGAGGGCTCGCAAGCCTCTGAACGTCTTCGGCATGTCCACATGGCCGGGAACGAGGAAGGTCTCCAGCCGTTCGCGTGAATCCGGGAAGTGGACCTGGAGCGCGCCCCCTCCAGTCCTCGGGACGAAGTCCCTGCGTTCGCGTTCGCGTGACGAGAGCGAGACGGGCTGGGGTGAGAAGACCAGCGGTGCGGGCCTTGGCCACGGAGCATCCCGGACCTGCTCCTCCGAAACGAGCACGAAGCACTCTCGGCCCCCTGGAACGCGCAGCACGTAGTGGCCGGCTTCATCCGTCGTGGTGCGGGTGTCGAGCCCGGCCTCGCAACGTGCCCGGACCGTCACGCCCGCGAGCGGAACACGCGCCCCATCCGTCACGTACCCCTGGAGTACCGCGTCCGCGGTCAACCGCAGCTCCACCTGGTCCTCGTGCGCTCCGACCGCGTACAAGGCCGTTCCGCCCTGCTCCTCGTTCACCCGGAGGAACACGGGGCGATGGGGCAGGCCCGCGAGACGGAAGCGCCCGGCCTTGTCCGCGCCATTCCCGCCCCCGGTGAATGCGTCGCGCGGGATCTGCAGGTCGTCGGGCTCCACCAGGTCGATGCGAGCGTAGGGAGCCTGGGTTCGCCCATCTTCGTGGAACACCTGACCCCGAACGATGTGGCCGGGTTCGAGCGTGATGTCAGGGACCGTCCGCTCCTCGTGCGCGTGCCCTTCGAATCGCAGGCGAACCGAGGCCATGTCCGGCGCTCCGATGTAGAGGGTGTAAAGGCGCGAGGTTTCCGTGGCCCAGGCGAAGCGGCCTTCACGATTGGCCACCGTCCAACTGTGGATCCAGTACAGCGACAGGGGCTTCCCAACCGGATCGACGACACGGCCCACCAGACGGCCCGTCGGCTGGAACACCACGGGCCCGCCATTCGGGCCGGAAGGACCTTGTTCCGCGAGGCCCACGAGCTGGTCGATCCCATCCGTGGACCTGAGCTCGAGCTTGTGGGGCCGAGCCAGGGGATGCATCAACTCGAAGCGCCCGTCCGGGCCGGTGCGGGTCGTGCACTCGCCCTTGAGGCCCCTGCCCTCCGGAGACTCGAGCGCCGTGGCCCGAAGCACCAGGCCGGCCAGCGGTTTTCCGTCGGGAGCCACCGCCTGACCTGTCCACGACCCCGCCTTGGCGGCGCCTTCGAAGCTCACGGTGACTTCGGACTGCTGTCCGGGAAGGACTTCGACGTCCACGTCGCGGTCCCACCGGCATCCGGCGGCAGGCTCGTAGCCCGCCGTCACGCGATAGCGCTGCGGCGCGAGTCGCAGGTAGCGCATTCCCTCGGGCGTTTGCTCGGACTCACGCGAAACGTCGAGCCACCGGTCGACGGGATGCAAGAGGTTCGTGGCGTTCGGGACGACGCGTCCCTCGGTGTCCACCACCCGCACGAGCAATGGCGAGCCTCGTCCCATCACGACGGTGAGCTCGGGCTGGGGCGTGATGACCTTCAACCGCCGCCAGGCCCACTTTGGCTTGGTGGAATAGAGCAGGCCCTCGCCAGCGGCCGCGCCCTGGAAGTTGAACCGGCCCTGCGCATCACTGGTGGTTTGCACGACCGGGGCGCCGACGTGGGAAGAGACGAACCGGAGCCGGACGTCGCTCACGGGCTTCCCCTCCGTGTCCACGACGCGTCCGGAGAGTGGCACCGCGCGCGCCAGGGGCAGCTCCATCCGGGGCTTCGGTTCCGGCGCGATCCGGATGTCCGTGCGCGAGGTCGTCACGAAGCCGGGCGCCCGTATCTCCGCGGCGTACCAGCCCGGCTTCAGCGCAACGCGTCCCGTTCCGTGTGCGTCCGTCGTGCCGGGCAGTGCCGTGTCTCGCTTCAAATCCGCGCGCCAGACCTTCACCCGCGCGCCGGGGACAGGTTGCCCCTCCGGGTCCACGACCTGGAACACCCATGTCACTTCATTCGCCGGTCCGGGCGTTTCCAACTCCGGACGCGTGCCCGCGCAAGCGAGCACCACGGCAACGAGCCCCACCCCGCTCCATCGCATGCCCCACAGATTAGCAGGGCGTGACGCTGCCGGTGGAGGGCGCGTCGCCGGGCTTCAGGGCACGAGGAACGTGCCTCCACTCTCGATGGGAAAGCCAGGCTGGAAGGACTGCGTCTCGCCTGGCTTCAGGTCCACGGGCACGCGCAGGACCGCTGTCGCTCCGTCCTGGGGTTCGACGGCGAAGAGCGTGTAGCGCTTGTCCGGCAGATGGCTGAAGGAGAAGTCCTTCTGCCAGTATGCATAGACGGGCATGTCCGGATCATCCGTTCGCCACGGGTTTAGAGCCGGATCGCTGATGAAGGCGGACCGCTGGAGCGCTTTCAGGTCCGCGAATGTCTTCGGCATGCGCGCGTTGCCAGGAACGAGGAACGTCTCCAGCCCATCCCTCACCTTTGGGAAGTGGACCTGGAGTCGCGCACCACCGCTCCTCGAAACGAAGTCCCTGCGTTCGCGCTCCCGAGGTGAGAGGGAAACAGGTTGGGGAGAGAAGACGGGCGGCGTGGGCCGCGGCCACGTGTAGATCCAGCGCCGATCCACCGGAAAGTGCACGAAGCAATCCCTGTCCGCTGGCACTCGGAGCACGTAGTGGCCGGCATCGTCGGTCTTGGTGCTGGCATCGAGCCCGGCCCCGCACCGCACTTCGAGCATCACGCCCGCAAGCGGAACACGCGTTCCATCCGTCACGAAGCCTTCGAGCGTTGCATCCGGCTTCAGCCGGAGCTCCACCCGAGACTCACGAGCCCCAAGCTCATACAGGAGGGTCCCGCCTTCCAGGCGATTCAACCGGAGGTACTGCGGACGCCGTGGCACATGGTCCAAGCGAAAGCGGCCGGCCTCGTCGGGGCGAGCCCCGAAGCGGGAGTTCCAGAGCTTGATGTCCACGTCGGCGGGGTCCACCAGCTCGATCCAGACCTTTGTCACGGGTGTGCGTCCATCCGCCTCGAGCAGCCTGCCCAGCACAGAGTGCCCCGTGTCGAGCTGGATGTCCGGGACCCTTCGCTCCTCATGCGCGCGAGCCTCGACCCGCACGCGCGAGGAGGCCATGTACGCGGCGTCGACACGCAAGGAGTAGGTCCGGGACCGGGTCGGCCCCCGGATGAATCGGCCATCACGGTCGGACTGGCTCTGCCAGTCGACGTCGAAGTAGGTCATGGGTTTCCCATCAGGGCCGAGGACGCGTCCCACCAATGTTCCGGGAGCGTGGAACACCACGGGTTCGTCCTTCGCATTGGAAGGTGCGAGCTCCGCCTCGCCGACCCGCTCATGGGGTTCAGCCGCGTGTCTGAGCTGGAGTCGATGGAGCCCTGCCTGGGGATGCGACAACTCGAAGCGTCCGTCCGGACCGGTCGTGCCCTCACAACCCTCTTCGACCTCCATGCCCTCCGCGGAGGGAGGCGCCGTGGCCCGCAGCTTCATGTTGGCCAGCGGCCACCCGTCGGGTGTCACCGCCCTGCCCGTCCAGGGGCCCGCGCTGGTAGCGCCTTCGAAGCTCACGGTGACTTCGGCCTGCTGTCCGGGGAGGACTTCAACGTCCACGGCGCGGCGCCACCAGCAACGCGGGGCCGGAGCGTAGCTGGCGATCACGCGATAACGCTGCGCTGGGAGCAACTGGTGGATCGTTCCTTCAGGCGTCTGCTCGGACTGATGCCGGATACCAATCGGCCGGTCCAGGGGGGTGATGGAACTATGGGAGTTGGGGATCAGGCGTCCCTCGAGGTCCAGACCCCGCACGAGCAACGACGAGAGCTGTCCCATCACGACAGTGAGTTCCGGCTGGGGCGTGATGACCTTCAACCGTTGCCAGCTCCAACCGTCCTTGTCGGAGTAGAGGAAGCCCTCGCCAGCGGCTGCACCCTGCATGCTGAACTGGCCCGCCTCGCCGCTGATGGCTTCCACGAAGGGAGCGGCGGCGTTGGAGGACGCGAAGCGGATCCGGACGCCCGACACGGGCTTTCCCTCCGCATCCACGACGCGTCCAACGAGGGGCGCCGAGCGCGCCAGGGACAGCTCCATCCGGGGCTTCGAGTCCGGCGCGATCCGGATGTCCTCGCGGAAGGCCGTCACGAAGCCACGCGCCTGCACCTCCGTGCCATACCAGCCCGGCTTCAGAGCAACGCGTCCGGTCCCCTGCGCATCCGTCGAACCGGGCTGCCCATAGGCTGGCGACTGATCCGCGCGCCAGACGTTCACTCGCGCACCGGACACGGGTTGTCCCTCCGGGTCCACGACCCGGAACACCCATGTCACGTCCTTCGCCGGTCCGGGCGTTTCCAACTCCGGACGCGTGCCCGCGCAAGCGAGCACCACGGCAACGAGCCCCACCCAGCTCCATCGCATGGCGTGAAGCATACGCGATGGGTTCGCATCAGCGCATGAACGGCCTTCCGCCTCCGCGACCAGGACGCGCGGACTGGATGACGTGCACGCCGGTCCCGGTCAGCTCCACGGGGATGCGCAGGATCGCGTCCGTTCCCTCCAGCTCGTCCCGGATGAAGAGCGTGTAGTGCCCCAGGGGAAGACGACTGAAGCGGAAGTCCGCCCCCAACATGAAGTGGGGAGCGAAGGACTCGTGCCCGGACTCCGACTCCCATGTGTTCGGCATCGGGTCGGGTCCGAAGCCAGCCCGGAGCAGGTCATCCAGCGCCTCGGGCGAGCGAGGCCAGGGGACGTCTCCCGGAAGCACGAACGCGGTGATGAGCTCGCGAGATGCCTCGACGCTCACCTCCAACGACGCGGGCCCCTCACGGGACTCGAAATCCAACGCCTGCCGTGAGCCGGACGACACACGAAGCCGCGTCGAGGAGAAGGACACCGGAGGCGGCTGGGGCGGAAAAGGCGGCCGGATGTTCAGGGGGCTCCCTTCGGGATGCACGAAGCACTCGCGGTCTCCCGGGATGTTCATGGAGTAGAGGCCCGCCCCGTCGCTCCTGGAGCTCACCGTGAACCCACCTTCGCAGCGGACGTTCAGGCTCACCCCCGCCAGCGGAACCCGCGCTCCATCCGTCACGGAACCGTGCAGTTCCGCATGGGGAACGAGCCGCAACCGCACCGCCGTCTCATTCGGTTCGAGCGCATGGAGCACGGTCCCGTGTTCCTTCGAATCGACGCGCAGGAACTGGAGCCGGCCAGGCACATGCTCGAATTGGAAGCGCCCCTCTGCGTCGGTCATCACCGCCCGCAGGCGACGCGGCGGTCCATGGCCGTCCAGGTCGAACGCCTCCACGAGCTGGACCTCCTGATGGGGCACGCCCGTGCGTCCGTTCCTCGCGAAGACGCGGCCCTGCACGGTGCGGCCCTCGTCGAGCACGACGTCTGGAACCTGGAGCACTTCCCCTTCCCGCCCCTGCGCGCGCACGAGGGCGGGGGCGAATCCCAACACATCGATGACCCACTGATAGGTGTGGGTCAAGTCCACGTATCGCACGTACTCGCCCCGCGGATTGTGTGGGGGGTGTCCGTCGACTTCGAAGAAGCCCACGGGCTGCCCATCCGGGCGCACGACACGACCCTTCAGAGCACCTCCATCCTTGCGAAACACCAGCGCTTCACCCGTCCCCGGCGGCGGTGACCCTTGCGACCTCCATTCGAAGCGCGCGCTGGAATCCGTCATCGAGATGAAGTCGGGATTCTCCAACAGGTGCGGGAGGATGAAGCTCCCGTCACTTGCCGTGCGGAAATCACACTTCCCTCGCAGCCCTGCCTCGGTGGTCGATGTGCTTCCCGTCCACGCCATTCCCTCGCGGTCAGCAACCCCCTGGCCCTTGGACTCCACTGCACGTGCCCGCCAGGGCCCCAGCCCGTGGATCCCCTCGAAGCTGACCGTCGCCTCCGTCCGTGTACCTGGCGCGACCTGGACTTCGATGGAGCGATCCCACCAGCACTCCGGTGAGGGCTCGTAGCGGCCGGTGACGAGGTAGCGTCCTGCGCGAAGCTGCTGGAAGACGACGTCCTCCGGACCCTGCTCCGGGAACCGCTCGAAGGGGCGCCTTTCGTCCATCGCATTGATGTGAGTGGCCACTCCTGGCAACGCCCTGCCCTGGGGGTCCAGCACCCGGACACGCAGCGAACTGAGCCCGCCCATCACCACCGTCAACTCCGGTGCGGGCGCCACGAACTCCAGCCGCGTCGGACTCCAGTCGTACTTCTCCGCACGAAGCGTCACGCTCCCTGCGGGAACGCCGTCGAAGTGGAAGCGCCCTTCCGCATCGCTCTCGGTCGGCTGGACGGACACAGCCTCGTTGGCGAGGCTGAGTCCAAGCCGGGCCCTCGCGACGGGCCGTCCTTCCAGATCCACCACGCGCCCGGCGATTGGCGCCGCGCGCTCCAGCGTCACATCCAGACGCGCCTCTCCGCCAACGGGGACCCGTGCATCCGCGCGGGTCACACTCACGAAGCCGGCCGCCTCCGCCTGGACGACATACCAGCCCGGCATCACCCGGAGCCGGGCCGTCCCCGTCGCATCCGTGGTGCCTGACCTAATGACCAGGCTCCCGCGATCCGCGCGGCGTGCCACCAGCCTCACGCTGGAAACAGGCTGTCCGGCCGGATCCAACGTGCGGATCGTGAACGCCACCTCCTCCATGGGCCAGCGGGTATTCGTCTGCACAGGACGCGGCGCTTCCACGCACGCGAGCACCACGGCCAAGAGCCCCACCCAGCTCCATCGCATGCCCCGCAGGTTAGCAGGGACTGGCGCGGATACGGCGCCGGCATCAATCCATGAGCAGCGCCCCTCCACTCTCCAGGGGGAAGCGGAGCGGAAGGGACTTCGTCTCCTCGCGGGTCAGGTCCACCGGCACGCGCAGGACCGCGAACGCGGTGTCCTGGGGTTCGACGACGAAGAGCGTGAAGCGCTTCCCCGGGAGGTGGCTGAACGTGAAGTTCTTCTGCAGGAATTGATATCCGGGCACGTCCGGATCATCCGAACGCCAGGTGAGTGAAGGCGGGTCGATGCTGAAGGCGGACCGCTGGAGTGCTTTCAGCTCCGCGAAGCTCTTCGGCATGCGCGCATTGCCAGCGACAAGGAACGGCTCCAGTCGTTCACGCGGCTCGGGGAAGTGAACACGGAGCGTGGCGCCAGCACTTCGGGGCACGAAGTCCGTGCGCTCACGCTCACGCGGGGAGAGCACCACGGGCTGGGGCGAAAAGACGAGCGGCGGAGGCCTGGGCCAGGGCGCTCGATCCCGGAGTTGCTCCTCTGAAGCATGCACGAAGCAATCCCGGTCCGCGGGAACGCGGAGCACGTAGTGCCCGGCTTCGTCGGTCTTGGCGCGGGCATCGAGCCCGGCCTCGCAACGCACCTGCACTGTCACCCCCGCGAGAGGAACCCGCGCGCCATCCGTCACGAAGCCATCGAGCGTTCCGTCGGGTTTCAGCGTGAGGTCCACCCGGTCCTCGCCGGGCCCGAGCGCGTACAGGATCGTCCCGGCCTTCTCGTCATTCACCCGAAGGTATTGCCGTCGCCGGGGCACGCGGTCGAACCGGAAGCCGCCGGCCATGTCGGCGGGAAGCGCATGGGGAAAGTACGAACGCCGGATGTCCACATCGTCGGGGTCCACCAGTTCGACCCTGGCTTGGGGCACCGGGGTGAGGCCATCCGCCTCGACGACCCGCCCCACCACGGAGTGCCCGGCGTCGAGCATGATGTCCGGGACCGCCCTCACCTCATGTTCGCGGCCTTCGACACGCACGCGCGTCGGAGCCATGTTCGGAGCACTGGCGATCAGCGAGTAGGTGCGAGACGCCCACAGCTCCCGGCTGAAACGACCTTCGGGTTCGGTAAAGGATGCCCAATCGACGCTGTACTCGGGCACAGGCTTTCCGTCGGGCCCGAGGACCCGTCCCACCAGCGTGCCAGGCGAGCGGAACACCACGGGTCCGCCCTTCATGTCGGAAGGCGCTTGTTCCGCTACGCCCATCAGCCGGTAAGCTGCCTGGGTTCGGAGCTCGAGCTTGTGAGGCCGCGCCAGGGCACCCAACCACTCGAAGCTTCCGTCCGGGGCGGTGAGGGTCTCGCACTCGCCTCCGGGCCCCTTGTCCTCCGGAGCCTTGAGCGCCGTGGCGAGCAGTCGCAGGCCGGCCAGCGGCTTGCCGTCAGGCGTCACCGCCCGGCCCATCCAGGGGCCCGCACGGGCGACATCCTCGAAGCTCACGGTGACATCGGCCTGCTGCCCGGGAAGGACTTCGACGTCCACGCTTCGCATCCACCAGCAACCGGCGTGAGGAACGTAGACAGCCGTCACGCGATAGCGCTGCGCCGCGAGTCGCAGGTGGACGGTCCCCTCGGGCGTTCGCTCTGACTCGTGCGAGAGGTCGACCCCCCGGTCGATGGGGCTCACGAAGCTCGAGGATTTCGGGGCCACGCGTCCGTCGATGCCGAGCACCCGCACGAGCAATGACGAGCGCCGGCCCATCACGACGGTGAGCTCGGGCTGGGGCGTGAGGACCTTCAACCGCTGCCAGCTCCACTCCTCCTTGTCGGAATAGAGCAACCCCTCGCCAGCGCTCACACCCGCGAAGGTGAAGTGGCCCTGCGCATCACTGGTGGTTTCGACGACCGGGGCGGCGACGCTGGAAGAGACAAACCGGAGCCGGACGTCGCTCACGGGCTTCCCCTCCGCATCCACCACCCGTCCGGAGAGAGGCACCGCGTGAGCCAGGGGTAGGTCCATCCGCGGTCTTGAATCCGGCGCGATCCGGATGTCCGTGCGGAATGCCGTCACGAAGCCTCGTGCCTGGACCTCCGCTGCATACCAGCCAGGCTTCAGGAGATGGGCCCCCGCCCCCTGTGCATTCGTCGTCCCAGGCCGCGCGCTGTCTTGCGACAGATCCGCGCGCCAGACCCGCACCCGTGCACCGGATACAGGTTGCCCCTCCGGGTCCACGACCCGGAACATCCACGTCACGTCCTTCGCCGGTCCGGGCGTTTCCAACTCCGGACGCGTGCCCGCGCAAGCGAGCACCACGGCAACGAGCCCCACCCAGCTCCATCGCATGCCCCTCAGGTTAGCAGGGCGTGACGCGGCCGTGGACGGAGTGCATGCGGGCTTCAGGGCACGAGCAGCGTCCCCCCACTGTCGGCGGGAAAGCCGAGCCGGAGGGACTTCATCTCGCCCTGCTTCAGGTCCACGGGCACGCGCAGAACCGACGGTCCAAACTCCCCATCGACGGCGAAGAAGGTGTAGCGGCCGGGCGGCAGGTGGCTGAAGGCGAAGTCCGTGCGCCAGAAGTAAGCCCCCGGCACATCAGGATCCTCCGGCGGCCATTTCCTCGCGGCGGGATCGCTGGTGAATGCGGAGCGCTGGAGGATCCGCATGGCTCCGTACGTCTTCGGCATGTCCACATCGCCGGGAACGAGGAAGGTCTCCAGCTTCTCGCGTGGCTCCGGGAAGTGGACCTGGAGCGCGACCCCACCGTACCTCGGGACGAAGTCCCTGCTTTCGCGCGCGTGTGGCGAGAACGAGACGGGCTGGGGTGAGAAGACCAGCGGCGCGGGCCGGGGCCACTGGGCATCCCGGAGCGGCTCATCCGAAACCTGCACGAAGCACTCGCGGTCCCCCGGAACGCGCAGCACGTAGTGGCCTGCTTCATCCGTCGTGGTGCGGGTGTCGAGCCCGGCCTCGCAGCGCGCCCGGACGGTCACGCCCGCGAGCGGAACGCGCGCCCCATCCGTCACGCCCCCCTGGAGCACCGCGTCCGCGGTCAGCCGCACCTCCACCTGGTCCTCGTGAGCTCCGACCTCGTACAAGGCCGTTCCGCCCTGCTCGTCGGTCACCCGGAGGAACTGGGTGCTTCGGGGCAGCTGTTTGATGTGGAAGCGGCCCGCCTCGTTCGCTTCATTCGCCGCGCGGTGCTCGTCGCGCGGGGTCTCCAGGTCGGCGGGGGCCACCCGCTCGACGCGGGCATGGGGAACCCCTGTCTGCCCATCTTCGTGGAACACCCGGCCCACGACGGTGTGACCGGGTTCGAGCGTGATGTCAGGGAGCGTCAGTTCCTCGCGCGCGCGAGCTTCGACTCCTAGCAGCGCGCCAGGAGGATGGAACACCACGGGCCCGCCATTGGGGCCGGAAGGTGCTTGTTCCGCGACGCCCATCTTCCGGCGAAGCCCATCCATGGACCCGAGTGCGAGCTTGTAGGGCCGAGCCAGGGGATGCCTCAACTCGAAGCGTCCGTCCGGGTCTGTCGTCGTCATGCATTCGCCCATGAGGTCCCCGCCCGCCGGCGTCTTGAGCGCCGTGGCCCGAAGCACCAGGCCAGCCAGCGGTTTCCCGTCGGGAGTCACAGCCCGGCCCGTCCAGACTCCCGCACTGGAGACGCCTTCGAAGCTCACCGTGAATTCAGCCTGCTGTCCGGGAGGGACGTCGACGTCCACGGTGCGGTCCCACCAGCACCCAGACGCAGGAGCGTAGCTGGCCGACACGCGATAGCGCTGCGCCGGGAGTCGCAGGTGGCGCGTTCCCTCAGCCGTTTGCTCGGACGCGTGCGAGATGCCGACATTCCGGTCGATGGGCCTCACGAAGCTACGGGAGTTCGGGACCACGCGGCCCTCGGGGTCGACCACCCGTACGAGCAATGACGAGTGTTGGCCCATCACGATGGTGAGTTCGGGCTGGGGAGTGACGACCTTCAAGCGGTGCCAGCTCCAATCCGCCTTGCTGGCATAGAGCAGGCCCTCGCCCGCGGCCACGCCCTGGAGGGTGAACTGGCCCTGCGTGTCACTGGAGGTTTGCACGAGCGGGGTGGCGACGGTGGAAGAGACAAACCGGAGCCAGACGCTGTTCAGCGGCTTTCCCTCCGTGTCCACCACGCGTCCGGAGAGTGGCACCGCGCGCGCCAGGGCCAGCTCCATCCGCGGCCTCGAATCCGGCGCGATCCGGATGTCCGTGCGGAATGCCGTCACGAAGCCCCGGGCCTGGACCTCCGCGGCATACCGGCCCGGCTTCAGCGCAACACGTCCGGTCCCCTTTGCGTCCGTCATGCCGGGCAGCGCGTTGTCTTGCGACAGCTCCGCGCGCCAGACGTTCACCCGCGCACCGGACACGAGCTGTCCCCCCGGGTCCACGACCCGGAACACCCACGTCACTTCATTCGCCGGTCCGGGCGTTTCCAACTCCGGACGCGTGCCCGCGCAAGCGAGCACCACGGCAACGAGCCCCACCCAGCTCCATCGCATGGCGTGAAGCATACGCGATGGGTTCGCGTCAGCGCGTGTATGGCCTTCCGTCTGCCCGAGCGGGACGCTCGGACCGGATGACGTGCGCGCCGGACTTGGTCAGATTCACGGGCACGCGCAGGACCGAGTCCGCTCCATCGATCTGCTCCCGGATGAAGACCGTGTAGTGCCCCAGGGGAAGATGGCCGAAGTGGAAGAACGCCCCCAACATGAATGAGGGAGTGAAGCCGTCGTCATCGTCTTCCGGCTTGAAACCGGCCCGGATGAGCGCATCCAACGCTTCGAGCGTGCGGGGCCACGGCACGTCTCCTGGCAGCACGAACGCGGTGACGAACTCGCGAGATGCCTTGACGCCCACCTCCAGAGAGGCAGCGCCTTGGCGAGGCGTCGGGTCCAACCTCTGGCGCGAGCCGGGCTCCAGTCGAACCCGCGTCGGTGAGAAGGACGCAGGGGGCGGCAGGTACATCTCCCCGACGCTCAGGTGGCTTCCCGCGGGATGCACCTGGCACTCACGATCCCCCGGGATGTTCACGGAGTAGAGGCCCGCCCAGTCCGTTCCGGCGCTCACCTTGAAATCACCTTCGCAGCGAACCTCCAGGCTCACCCTCGCGAACGGAACCCGTGCGCCGTCCGTCACGGAGCCGTGCAACTCCGCGTTGGGAACGAGTCGCAACCGCACCTCGCTTTCTTCGGGCTTGAGCGCCTGGAGCACGGTCCCGTGTTCCTTCGCGTCCACGCGCAGGTACAGGAGCCGGCCCGCCACATGCTCGAATTGGAAGCGCCCCTCGGCGTCGGTCATCGCCGCCCGCGGGCGATTCGACCGATGCCCGTCCAGGTCGAACGTCTCCACGAGCTGGACCTCTTGATTGGGCACGCCCGTGCGACCGCTTCTCGCGAAGACGCGGCCCTGCACGGTGCGGCCCTCGTCGAGCACGACGTCCGGAACCTGGAGCTCTTCCCCAACCCGCCCCTGCGCGCGCACAAGGGCGGGAGCGAAGCCCAACACGTCGATGACCCACTGATAGGTATGGTTCATCCACACGCCCTGCACGTACTCGCCCCGTTGATTCCCCGGAAAGTATCCGTCGACTTCGAAGTAGCCCACGGGCTGCCCATCCGGGCGCACCACACGGCCCTTCAGAGTCCCGCCCTCCGGAGGAAACACCAGCGCTTCGCCCGCCCCCGCCCCGTTCGCGCCCTTCGACATCCGCGTGGGTGACGGTTTGTCGGAATCCCAGACCACCTGGACCGGAGGCCCGGTCACACGTGAAAGAGCGAAGGATCCATCCGGCTCCACGCGGGCTTCACACCGTCCGCGCAGACCGAGTGCACCCTCTCCGTGCTCCCCCATCCAGGCCATCACCTGTCCACCGCCAAGCGCCCTTCCCTTGTCGTCGACAGCACGCCCGCGCCAGGGCCCGAACCCCTCGACCCCTTCGAAGCTCACCGTCGCTTCCGTCTGCTGCCCCGGAAGCACCTGGACTTCGATGACACGTTCCCACTCGCATCCCACCGAGGGCTCGTATCGACCCGAGACGTGGTAGCGACCGGCGGGAAGGTTCAGGAACAGGATGCCCTCGGGCACCTGGATCGGGCTCTTCGTCATCGGACGCTCGCCTTCCTCCTCGAGTGAGATCGAGACGGAAGGCTCGGCCAGTCGATGCTGTTGGGGATCCAGCACCCGGACCCGCATCTTGCCGAGTCCCCCCATCACCACCGTCAACTCCGGTGCGGGCGCCGCGAGCTTCAGCCGCGTCGGACTCCAAGCGTCCTTCTCCGCGCGAAGCGTCACCGCTCCGGCGGGAACGCCGTCGAAGTGGAAGCGCCCTTCCGCATCGCTCTCGGTCGGCGGGACGGCCACGTCTTCGTTCGCGAAGCGGAGTTCAAGCCGAGCCCCCGCGACGGGCCGTCCTTCCAGGTCCACCACGCGACCGGCGACGGGCGCGGCGCGCTCCAGCGTCACGTCCCAACGAACCTCATCACCGAAAGGAACCCGCGCATCCGTGCGGGTCACGCTCACGAAGCCGGGCGCCTCCGCCTGGAGGACATACCAGCCCGGCATCACCTGAAGCCGCGCCGTGCCGGTCGCATCCGTGGTGCCTCCCCTGGCGACGGAGGACCCGCGATCCGCGCGGCGCGCTACCAGGGAAACACCTGGAACCGGTTGGTTCGCCGCATCCACGACGCGGACGCCCACCGGCACCTCTTCCTGAGGCCAACGCTTCATCACCGGACGCGGCGCCTCCGCGCACGCGAGCACCACGGCCAAGAGCCCCACCCAGCTCCATCGCATGCCCCGCAGGTTAGCAGGCCATCGTGAGGCATGGCTCCGTCAGTGAACGAAGTGCACGCCCCCCACCACGGCGCGCTTCGTCTCGAACCTGTGGACGCCAGGCTCCGTGAGGTTCACGGGGTAGCGGAGCACGAAGACCCCGTTACGGCTTCCGAGCACGAACACCGTGTAGCGCCCCAGAGGCAGCTGGCTGAACCGGGGCTCACCCCAGGCGCGATAGAACCAGTTCTCGACCTGGCGTTCCGGGCGCTGCTCGGCGGGGGCCGAATCCGGTTCGGCAGCGGAGGCTATCAGCGCGTTCATGGCCTCCGCCGTCGACGGCATCGGAACATCCCCTGGCACGAGGATGACCCGATCCCATTCGCCCGCATCCGGAAACAAGACCTGCACGGCAGCGGGGCCCGTGCGCGGCCGCAGCTCCACCCGGACCGTCTCTCCTGGACGGCCACTGTTGAATCGCAGGGGCCAGAAAACGCGCAGCGGGGGCATGGGCCAACCGCCTGGGTCTTTGTATTGATAGACACTCAAGACACACTCGCGCTCCGGGACGACCGACAAGCTGAACCGTCCCTCCGCGTCGGTGACGGGCACCCGGTCGGGATAGACCTCGCACCCCGTCATCAGGCTGAGGCCCTGCAAGGGGCGCCCCACTTCATCCACCATCGTGCCAGCCAGCGTGGCCTCCGGACTGAGCCGCATCGTCACCTCCTCCACGTCCGCGCCCAACGGCTGTGAGGCCGTTCCATCTTCTTCCGTCTCCGCATCGAGGATGAACGGCTCGCGCGGCACGTTCTCCAGCACGTCGCGGCCATCGGCATCCACGATCCGGAACGTCTGGAACCAGGCGAACGTCGACTCGCGCCCGGGCAACGGATGCAGGTCCATTCTTCCCTTCGACACGGCCGGCTGCCCGTTCTCCCGCACGAGCCGGACGCGCACGGTGCGGCC
The DNA here is from genome assembly GCF_003612075.1 of Corallococcus sp. CA041A. Taxonomy (NCBI): domain Bacteria; kingdom Pseudomonadati; phylum Myxococcota; class Myxococcia; order Myxococcales; family Myxococcaceae; genus Corallococcus; species Corallococcus sp. CA041A. Next base: position 3,368 of record NZ_RAWF01000073.1, on the reverse strand, counting down.
TGCTTCCAAACTCACGTCTGGCAGGGCGGTCCGTTCCTCGCGGGGATCCACCCGCATGCGCGTGCTCGCGAGTCCCTCCGCCTCGAAAACCAGGCCCGCGGGCCCAGGACCTTCCAGGGTGTACCGATAGCGCCCCTCCGGATCCTCGTAGGTCTCCGAGTTCACCTTGAAACGGGTCAGGGCCTTTCCATCCGGTCCCAGCACGCGTCCCTCCACGAAGGGACTGGGACGCCGCTCCAGCAACACGTCCTTGGCCTCCGGACCGAACTCGACCTTCGCGACACCGCCGGAGACCTCCACGCGCACGCGTCCCCGCGGCAGGTGTTCCAACGTGAAGCGCCCCTGCGCGTCGGTCCGGGTGGAGTCCTCGCTCGCGAAGGCGTCCTTCTTCGGATCACCCGATGAGGCGCTGAGCCACACGTCCGCCACGGGCCGTCCGCCGGCGTCGATGACGCGGCCCCGAAGCGGTGCGCGTTCCACCACGCCCTCGAAGCGGAGCGTCAGCTCGCGAGTCTGCCCCGCCACGACCTCCACCTCCGAGGACGTGATCCACTCCGCGTTCCCACCCAGAGGATGCGTGAACGTTACCCGGTAGCGCCCTGCCTCCAGGCCCCGGTACATCCGGGCGTCCTTCACGTGCTCATCGATCCAGGCGCCCTCCTTCGCCACGGGATCGAGCGCCTTGACCTCCACCCTTGGCGAGCCCACCGGACGTCCCTTCGGATCGAAGGCCGTCACCCGCAGCGTGCCCTGCTCGCGCAGGATGAGTTTCAGCTCCGAAGGTCGCGCGTCATATGCCCACCGCTCGTCGCTGTAGCCCTTGCGCCGCGCCAGCAGCACGCCTGGACCGGGCCCCATGCCTTCGAACAGGAAGGTTCCGTCCGGGTTCCCCACGAGGTCCAACCGGGGCGCCGTCGTGTCCGCGGGAATCCATGAGAGCGACACGGCGCGAAGGGGCTGACCCGCGCCGTCCACCACGCGCCCGGGGACCGACCTGGAGGAACGGAGCGTCATCGTCACGGTCGCCGGGTGTTCACGCCCGAGCCGCACGTCCGGATCCACGAAGGTCTGGTAGCCCGAGGCCTCGGCGGTGAAGACGTACCAGCCGGGAGGCACCGTCAGTCCGGTCTTCCCCTGGGCATCCGTCGTGCCCCAGATCACCTCGGGATGATCCGCCATGGCCTCCCGGATCCGGAACGCGATGCCAGGAAGGGGATGGCCCTTCGCATCTTTCGCCAGCACCGTGAGCAGCGCGGACGCGGGCGCGGCCTCGGTGCGCGCCACCTCGGACACGGACACCGGCTTCTGATTCGACGTGCCCGCGCACGCGAGCATCCCCACCACGAGCCCCACCTGGCTCCATCGCATGCGCGCAAGGTTAGCAGGCGCGCATGAACGCCAGACAAGCCCTCAGCCGAAGCGCTCGCGGAAGGTGCTCAGGTTTGGCCCCTTCCCACCGCGCTCGTACACCGCGAACACCACCCGGCTGAACGCGCCCGCCATCGTGGACAGCCCTCGCGCGAAGGCCTCCGCCGCGTCGTGCGGGTTGTTGCGGAACGCACCGCAGCCCCAGGCTCCCAGGATGATCGTGCGGTGCCCATGGTGCGCCGCCACCTGCAACACCTTGAGCGCCCTCGCGGCCAGCACTTCGCGCAGCTTCTGCGCGACCTCCGGATCCTTCGTCGGCAACTCCCGCGCGTTGGGCGCGGGCGCCGTCAGCACCGACACGGAGAACGGCCGTTCCAGCAGGTCGTAGTGCTCGTTGCGGAAGAACGGCACGTCCGGCGAATAGATGAAGTGATCCGTGTACAGCGGCGAGCGCAGCTTGCGGTTCACGTCGTAGTACTCCGGCCACTTCAACAGGCACGAGTACAGCGCCGAGCACCGCGCCAGGTCCTCCTCCTGCGCCTTCGCGCCCGTGAGGAAGCCGCCGCCCGGGTTCACCGCCGACGCGAAGTTGAGCGCCAGCACCCGCCGCTCACCCTCCTGCTCCACCAGCCGGCGCGCGGCGTCGCCCGTCTTCTCCGGCGTCACCTCGATGGTGAAGCCCGGCACCGGCGCGGGCCGCGTGAGGTGTTCGAAGTCACCGGGCCGCACCAGCACGGTGCCCTCGACCGCGCGCGACACCGCGTCGCGAATGGACACCTCCCGCCCGGACAGCGGCACGTAGGTGCCTTGATCCAGGATGTGAAGGGTCTCGTCCGCGACGCGGTTCCGTGACATGGCGTCACTCGCAGCCGATGCGCTCGGGCGCCACCGCGAGGTCGTCGATCCACGTCTCCGACGCGGAGTCGCCCTTCGGGTGCACGAAGCCGTAGCCCACCCCGAAGTTGGTGAAGGGCCGGATGCCCACGTTGGGGAAGTCGTAGGCCTGCTTCCCATCCACCCACACCAGCGCGTGGCCCGTGGTCGCGGTGCTGTTCGCGCGCTCCACGCCCCACTCGATGCAGGTCCACTTGTTGGGCGACACCGTGACCTTCGTGTCCTCCTGGAGGTTCCAGCCCGTGCCCTTGATGCCGCTCCAGTCATCCAGCGCGAACGCGCCGTTGTGCATCCCCTGGAGCTCGATGCCGCCGAAGTCGTTGTCCTTCGGCGAGAAGAGGATGAAGTACGTCCCCATCACGCCCTCCGGCGAGGCCCGGTTCAGGTACACGTACGCGCGCGTGTAGAGCTTCGTGCCGAACGCCGGGATGTCCTTGCGCAGGTGCGCGATGGCCTGCTGGTCGCCGGGGCCCGTGTCCTCGTTGTAGCCCGGGTCCGTCTTCACGTGCAGCGCGCCGCTGCCAGAGCGGGTGCGCGTGCCGTCGATGGCGATGGTGGCGTGGTGGTCCTCGTCCGGGTGCTTCCAGCCGTTCTGCCCCTTGTCGAAGTTCTCGCAGAGGATCGCGGAGGCGGGGCACTGGCCATTGCCCGTGCTCGTGCCGGCGTCGGTGTTCGTGCCCGCGTCCGTGCTCGTGCCCGAGTCCGGGGTGTTGTCCGTCTTGTCGCCGTCGTCGCCGCAAGCCGACAGCGCGCCCACCGCGAGGGAAGCCATCATCAACGCCAGTGCCGAAGTCGAACGCATGAGTCCTTCCAGGAAGAGGCGTCGCGCCCTCGCGCTCCAGCCGCGGGGACGGGACGTGTCTCCGTCCTAACACGGCCCCCCGTCTTCCTTGGAATGGGGCCCGGCAGACCCCGGCGGCGCGGCAAGCGGGCAGGCGGTGACGACCGACCCCACGGGGTCATACGGATGTCGTCCGTGGATGGATGCGCGCGCGGCGCGATCACAAGTGCTCACTAGCGGCGCACCACCCTGCCCGGCAGGTGCGCGTTGCCGTTCCGGCCCGTACTGCTTTCCATGTGAGGCGCCAGCGGCACGGGTGTCACCC